>CAKUDT010000190.1 GCA_934645125.1 uncultured Eggerthellaceae bacterium | reverse complement strand
CGCACAAGCGCGCCGCCGTGGTTGAGCGGCATGCTGGCAACCGCAACACCGGATGTGCGACTCCAATCAGGCGTGGTATAGATTTCCTCGGTGGGCATATTGGGATAAAAACGCTGGCCAGACACCGTGGTTTCTCCGCCGCCGGCCCACAAACCAGCGCGGTTAAGACCCACGGTCAAATCGGTGCCCAGGGAATTGCGGTAATGCAGCGCATCGAAGTTTTGAGCGTTCAGCCACGCCACACGTTTGGAAAAGCTTTGGTCGTGCTCGCGCCAGGCAGCCAAGGGATCATCGCCATTTGCACGCGCGATGCTCAAAATGGCATCCCACAAGCGCTCGACTGCTTCGTCTTGCGGCAGATCGGGAAACACACACGCCGCCCACGCGGGACTTGCCGCGCCGGCAATCACCCACACGTTGCGGCCGTAATCCATGCCGTCGCGCCAATCGCGGCACGCTTTTGTTGCGGCAAGCTGGAACGTCGAAAGTTTCTTGGGATCAATGCCAGCAAGCCCCATGGGGTCCTCGCTGGACAAGAACAGCAACGCCGCACCGCGCTTTGCCACACCGTTTTGCAACAACGCGCGCCATTCCGGAAACTCGCGGAAACTTTCAACAGACTTGCAGTCGTAGTTGATGCGGCTTACTTGCTCGTCGGTAAAATACGTGGTCACGTTGCTTGCACCCGCCGCATACGCCTGCGTCACAATAAGGCGAACGAGCGGTGCTTGCGTTACGTCGGCGCTCACATACAGTTCCTGACCAGGCTGTATGTTGCAGCCACCGCACACCAGCAAGTGAGCGTATTTTTCCAATGCAGCAGGTGAAGACATATTGTTTCCTTTCGTGGCAGCGCGCGGCAGCACAGGTCAGCACACGCCATTCCAAACAGCGCAGAGGCATCCTGCGCATAAATATCCATCGATCGGCGCACTAGGATCGGCGAAACAACCGGCCCTTTTCGCGCGCCGCGAACAAGTTTACGCCATAAGCTTGGAATCTTCCACTTTCTCCACGTACCAAGACATGAATTTCGCGAACGGCTTGCGCAGCAAAAGACCCAGCAAAAGCGCAGGCAGACACCAAACGGCCACCATCGCCATCTCTTGCCAGAACACGTTTCCAAAGGCGCCGAACATGGCTTCGCGCATCGCCGCCACCACGTGCGTTGCTGGCAAGAACGGACTGATTCCCTGCACGAACCACGGCAGCAGCTGCAGCGGATACGAGCCGTTGCAGCCGGTCACCTGCACGATAAGCAGGATAACCGCCACCGCCTTGCCCAAGTTGGCAAACGACACCACCAGCGAATAAATGAAGAACGTGAACGTGAGGCTGGACACCCAGTAGCACACCATGAACAGCAGCGGATCGGTAACTTGCGCGTGCAGGAAGAACATGTTGCCCAACGCAAGAATGGTGCTTTGCGCGAACGAGATGAATGCGCAAATGCCGAAATGTCCGAAGAACTCGTGGCGCGGCTTGATAGCGCCCACTGCCGCGGTGGCCTGGTCAAGCACCTTTTGCGAAGAGCGCGGCTTCACGCCCACCAGAATCAGCAGCGCGCCCACAAACATGCCAATCGACGCATAGAGCGGCATCATGGACGAGCCGAAGTTATCCGCCTGGTACAAGGCATGGCGCTCAACGCCAACAGGGGCCGCCAACGCGCTGGAAAGAACGTCCAAGTTCGAGCCAAGAAGCGCGCGTATCTCATCGACATCTTCAGCAGAAAGCGCTGTAAGAATGCTCTCCGACACATCGTGAAGTGACGAGGACACGCCTCGGAGCTTGCCCGCCACCGTTGTAAGCGTTGACGTGGCGTCGCCCATGCCGCTGCGCGCGGAATTCAAGCTGCTGTTCAAATCGTGCGCGGCGCTCACCAACGAGCTTGAAAGCGTGGAAGCGGAAGAACGCAGCTGGCTAATGGCATCGGCCACTTCGTTGACTTTCGGACGTAGCTGCTCTTCAATAACTTGTTTGAGCTCTTCAAGCGCCCCTTTTGCCAGGTCAATTCGGTTCTGAATCAAATCGGGCTCAATGGGAACATCGCCCGCCTCAATGGCATCGGCCGTATCGTACAAGCTCTGCTGAAGCTCCGTCATGCGCGCGATGGAAGCATCCGCAGCCGCAATAGCCGCCGCGTTGCCTTCGGGATCTTCTTGCGCCATGGCATCACGCATGGCCTGGTACTGCTCAATCTGAACGCCCAGGTTATCGGCTTGTTGGCGCAGCGCATCGGCGGTTTCCTGCGCGTTGGGCAGCTCGCCTTCGCCGGGAACGTTCGGGTCAATGGTGGACAAGTGGTCGATGCTTGCCTGAATGGCCGCAATCATGTCGTCAAGCGCTCTGTTCAGCGCGTCAACAACGTCTTGCGCATCGGACAAGCCATTACTCACAATTCCCGTTACCTGCTGAGCCGAAGAGTACGTCTGCGACACCAAACCCGATGTGCCATCAAGCACCGCCATGGAGGAATTTGCCAGCGAAGCGTACAGCTCCAAGACACTTGCCGTCTTGTCAATGCGACTGCTCATGCCGTCGATGTCTTGCGCCATGTCGGCAATGCGACTCTGAACGTCGGCGTTATCCATGTACTGGCTCACCGACTGCGCGATACCCAGCGCAATATCGGCAAGTGTTTCCGCGAACACTTCATTGACCTGGTACGATACACTATCGGCGCCTTGCGAGGTGATCTTAGGCGCAATCGCGTTCTTCTTCTCATTCGTGTAATAAACCAGCGGCGCACGCGTTCCGTCGTCCTGATAGAACGTCAGCATAGCGCGCGAGAAGCCTTCGGGAATCACCACAGCAGCGTAATAGCGGCCCGACATCGTGCCGTCAATCGCGTCATCAGCCGAGGTGAACACCCAGTTGATTTGGTCATTTGCGCGCAGCGCCGACACCACTTGTTCGCCCACGTTTACTTTCAGCGGAAACAAATCGCTCTTGAAGCCTTCATCGTTGCTGGCAACGGCAACGGAAAGCTCGCCGGTATTATCGAACACGTTCCAACACGAAAGCACGTTGTACCAGGTGAAAAGCGAAGGCATAAGCGCCAAGCCAATGGTGATGATGACCGTGACCACGTTGGAGAACAGCGCACGCATCTCAAGGGAGAAGATTTTTGCAATCTTACGCATGACGCTCACCTCCTTCCGGAGTTGTTGATTCCGCGGGCGCGCAACGCCCTTCGTTCGCAGCAGCCGAAGCCGTCGCGGCAGAAGAAGAGGCAGCAGGCACACCGGGATCGCCCGCCATCGATGCAACGGCAGAAATCGTTGCGCTCAGGGCGTTTACCGCAAGCGTTGCATGGGAGGAATCATCAGTCGCAGCAGCGGGTGCGCGATGATGGCTATCCTCTTTCGCATCGGCGTACAAACGCGACGAGTAAATCGAATGAAGCTCGGGTGTTTCCATATCGCCCAAAGAAAGCTGCCGCTCAAATCCTTCGCGCAGATTCTCGACAACCGTCAAGAACACAAGCAGCACCACCAAGCAAATAAGCCACACCGTAAGCAGCGTCACCTTCTCGCCTACCGTCAGGCCAAGTACAATGCCGAACACCACGGGAACAACCACGCCAAAGACAATTGCGCCTTTGATCAAGCGCGGATACAGCGACTTGAAGTGCTCGTAGCGGCACAGCATCTCTTCGCGGTATTCCTCCTGGTCGGACAAGGCGCTCGTGATCCACGACAAGCGCAGGCCGCGCGCGGGAATCTCCACGTCTTCGCCGTTATAAATGCCGCTTTCACCCAGCTGCTTGGCAAACGTACGATTCACGCCCGCAAGCGA
>CAKUDT010000189.1 GCA_934645125.1 uncultured Eggerthellaceae bacterium | reverse complement strand
CCCCAAACCAAGCTCGAGTGGTATCATACCCCGATAAACTCGAGCACAACAGTGGCAATTGAACCAGAACAGCCCGAACCAAAAAACCCGAAAAGTAATCATTTATGCAAGTATTGACGCAGCTGAGAGAAAAAATCAATAACCGGCCCCGCAAAGAGCGCCCGCAGAAAATGCACAAGCCCAGCTTCCTTGCGCGCGTTGTCACGCAATGGTGCAACCGCCTGCTGGGTGCCGCGCGCGATCGCTCCTTCCACGAGGAAGACCAGGAGTTCGAGGCAAACCAAACCAGCCGCGACTACGTTTGGAATATCATCGGCATGGGCATGTGGGGTGTGGTCTTCCCCACCTTGACCATCATCGTCACGCAACTTTCCGGCGCCGAGCAAGCGGGTATGTTCTCCATGGCCTACGTTGTTGCCATGCTGCTTTTGATTGTGGCGCATTTCGGCATTAGAACATACCAGGTCAGCGACGTCTCTGAAACCTATGCGTTCTCGGAATATCAAATCAGCCGCGTTATCACGTGCGTGCTTGCCATTATGATTGGCGCCACATATTGCGCCGTGCGCGGCTACGACCAAACAATGAGCACTCTGTGCGTAAGCCTGGTTGTCTACAAAGCAATCGACGGCCTGGCCGACGTCTACGAAGGCCGCCTGCAGCAAGTCGGAAAAATGTACCTGGGCGGCGTGAGCGTTTTCGTGCGCGCGCTGCTTTCCTTTGTCTCCTTCACCATCACACTGCTTATCACGCGCTCGCTCCCCACCGCAAGTGTTGTCATGGCGGTGTTCGCCGGCGCATCCACACTCTTCTTGACCATACCGCTTGCCTACTTCGAAACCGAGCGCTCGGCACGCCCCCGATTCAGAGCTGTGCTTAGCCTGTTCAAGCAAAGCTGGCCCCTGTTCGCCGCGCTATTCATGTATTCGCTCATCGACAACATGCCGAAATTCGTAATGGAAGGCATGCTTGGCTACGACAACCAGCTCTACTACAACGTTCTGTACTTCCCCGCTATGTTTATCCTGCTCACGGGGCAAACCGTCTACAAGCCGATGCTCGTAAAAATGGCGAAGACGTGGCACGACCCCGAAAAGCGCCGACGCTTCGACCTGATTATCGTCGCCGCGCTTTTGGGTATTGCCGCGTTCGCTTTTGTCGTGGTACTTCTGATGCACTGGGTTGGCTTGACTATCTTCAGCTTCCTGTACGGTATTGACTTTACCCAGTTCAGAGAAGCATCCACCATCATGGTTATATCGGGCGGCATTATTGCGGGCATCGACTTTCTGTATCAGGTGATCACCATCCTGCGCCGCCAGCACGATGTCATCATCGCGTATCTGGTGGCGTTCATCCTTGCCCTGTTCACGCCCATGCTGCTTATCCACTACGCCGGCCTAAACGGTGCCGTTACCAGCTACCTGATTACCATGACCGTGCTGTTTATCCTTATGCTGTGGATCTACTTCCGCATTAGGTTTGACAAAACCCTGGGAAGCGAAGCAGAAGGCGCCGAAGAAGAACCCGCGCAGAGTCCGCTTGACGAGCGCGTGGCGGCACGCCGAGAAAACCGTCAGGCGCGCGGTGGCGTTTCGGGGGCTGCAACGGCCACCTCGGACACTGCGTCCGCACGGCACAGCGCTCCCCACAACGCATCATACAAAGCACGACGTAGCGCGCGCCCCGTTGCCAACAACAGCAGCAGTGCTCGCCATGGCGGCAACGCCAACGGCGGCAGCGGCAACGCAGGCATGCAGCGCACAGCACGCCACGAAGCGCCGCGCAACACACAATACGGCATCCGCAACAGCACGGGAAACGCCGCCGGCAACGGCGCGGCACAATCTGCGCCCCGTCACGAGAACCGCCACCAAGACTAAAGAAGAAAGCGGCACTTCCAAAGAAGCGCCGCCGCAACAAAATCCCAGTTCAAATACTCAACCAATCAGTCACTACCGAGCCGCTACCAAACCGCTACCGAGACACCCGCTTATGCAAATCGGATGCAATACGGTCAATCTCGGCGCTGTAATCGGCACACGCGCGCAAATCGTGCCGCACCCCATCGTCAAGCGCGGGGTTGTCTTTCTTGTAACAAACTTTGTGCTCGAAACTCGCCCATGAATCCATGCTGAGCGTGCGCATTTGAACCTCAACGGGCATCATGCGTTTCTCGCTGTGCAGGAAGATAGGCACGCGCACGATAAGATGAAGGCTGCGATACCCGTTCGGCTTGGGGTTTGCAATGTAGTCCTTCTTCTCCAAAAGCTCAATGTCATCCTGACCGACAAATGCATCCGCTAAATCGTACACTTGGTCAAGAAACGTGCAGATAACACGCACGCCCGCCACATCGAACAGGTTCTCTTCAATGCCTTCCGGCGTAATGGGATATCCCTTGCGAATGAGCTTCCCCACAATGCTTTCGGGCGACTTCACCCTGCTTTTGATGTTCTCAATGGGGTTGCCCTCGGCAAAAATCGACAAGTCCTGGTTGAGCACACGGAACTTCGTTTCAACTTCCATCAGCGCGCACCGATAATACCCCATGAGCTTGCGATACGCGTGCAGCTGCTCGGTTGCCCACGCCGCCGTGAGCTGGGGTGCCTGCGCCGATAACGCATGACGCAACTCATTGAGCATCGATGCGTCATTCGAAACCAGCCCCGTGGCCAACCCCGCTATTGAATCAATCGCCGATGTTTCCGACGTTTCCGTTACCATCGTTCATCTCTCCTTTTCACCAAAAAGCATCGCCCGCATCATCTGCGAAGGCGCCTAGCAGAAGCACCTTGCGCCACCATGGCGAAGGACGTCGCGACGCAGCGCTGCCACCTCTGCGATGCCCCCGGAAGCCGCGTCCTAGCGCCGCCTCCGCAAAAGCGACCGTAAGCCCCTACCGCGAGACGCTCATGTACGCCGGACGAATAATCTTGCTTGAAGTGATCAGCTCTTCAATGCGATGTGCGCTCCAACCCACAATGCGGGCCACGGCGAAAATAGGCGTGTACAGCTCGCGCGGAATACCCAGCATCTCATACATAAATCCGCTGTAGAAGTCGATATTGGGGCTGGTCACCTTGCCGTTACGACGGCGCTCCGATATAAGCGCCGGAGCAATCCGTTCAACCGCCTGGTACAAATCGAGATCCTTCGTGCGCTCTTTTTCCTTAGCCAGCATTTCAACGTAAACGCGGAAAATGCGTTCACGCGGGTCGGAAAGCGTATACACCGCATGGCCCATGCCGTAAATGAGGCCCTGGTGATCGAACGCCTTCTTGTCCAAAATTTCACCCAGATAGGAACGAATCTCATCCTCATCTTCCCAATCACGCACGTGCTCGCGAATGTCGTCCATCATTTCGGCCGCTTTAATGTTCGCGCCACCATGGCGTGGGCCCTTGAGCGATGCCATTGCCGCAGCGAACGTGGAATACGTATCCGAACCCGAAGACGTAACAACACGCGTGGTGAACGTGGAGTTATTGCCGCCGCCGTGTTCCATGTGCAAGATAAGCGCCGTATCCAAAACCTTTGCCTCAACAGAGGTAAAAGACATATCGGGGCGCAACATGCGCAGCAAGTTTTCCGCCGTGGAGAAATCCTTGTTGGGACGGTGGATATACATGCTGTCGTAATTGATGTAATGGTTGTATCCGTTATAGGAGTACGCCGCCAGCAGAGGCATGCGCGCAATCAGCTGGATGCATTGGCGGATGACGTTTTCCACGCTGGTATCTACCGCGCGCTCATCATAGGCGGAAAGCGCCAACAAGCTTCTAGTAATGGTGTTCATAAC
>CAKUDT010000188.1 GCA_934645125.1 uncultured Eggerthellaceae bacterium | reverse complement strand
CCCGGGAACAGGCGGCTTGCTGAACAGTACCAGAGCGTTTTTGCGTTCTCTCATGCGTTGATCCTCTCCGAAAAAAAGTTCCAGCTGGCATTGTACCAGCTGGAACGTATTTCGTATGTTCCCTTGCGCGAACGAAGGGCAAAATCAGGCGAAGGCAAAGGGCGCGGGTCGCGGTTCTCAACCGCAAACCGCCAACCACAGCCCGCTCCGGTGCAACCGCAGCGTCCCACCGACACGAGCCGCCGGCACGAGCCACCGGCACGCGCCGCCACGCACCATCAGCAGCGCGCCAAAAGCGAAGGAGAAGGCACCCTCTACACCATCAGCGAAGAAACGGCCTTCGCGAACTCGAACGGATCATCCACCGGCAAGCCCTCAATCAGCAACGATTGGTTGTACAGGATGTTCGCGTACAGGCTCACCTTGTCCGTTTGACCCAGATCCTGCGCTTCCTTCAGCGCTTCGAAAATCTCGTGCTTGGGGTTGATTTCCAAAACGCGCGCGCTCTTCATGCCGTCGTAGCCTTCGGAAGCCGAGAACACGCGCTCCATGCCCAGTGACACGCCGCCCGTAGACACCAGGCACGCCGGCGCATCGGTCAGACGCGTGGAAGCAACAACCTTCTCCACTTTGCCGTCCAACGCCTTAGTCATGGTGGTGAACAGGTCCGCATTGTCCTTCTCTACCGCTTCGGCATCGGCTTTCTCGTCGTCGGAGCCCAAATTCAGTTCCTCGGTGGCAATGTTTTTCATCTCTTTGCCATCGAAGGTCTGCATAAGCTGCAGCACGAATTCGTCAACAGGTTCGTTGCACAAAAGCACATCGTAACCCTTGTCCAGCACGGACTTCACCAGCGGCGTCTTCTCCAGGCGCTCAATGCTCTCGCCCACGCCAAAGTGGTACAGAATGCTGTCCTGGCCCTCGGTCATGCCCTCAACGTATTCGGCAAGCGTGACCATCTTGCCCTGCTTGGCAGAATAGAAAAGCAGCAGGTCAGACAACACATCGGACTTCTGACCACGGCTGGCGTAAATGCCGAACTTCAGGCTGCGACCGAAATTCTCGAAGAATTTCTCGTACGCTTCGCGGTCGTCATCGCGCATGGCGTCCAGCTCGGACTTGATCTTCTTCTCAACCTTGCGGGCAATGGCGCGCAGCTGGCTGTTTTGCTGCAGCGTTTCGCGGGAGATGTTCAGCGTAAGATCCTGGCTGTCCACAATGCCGCGCACGAAGTTGAAGTAATCGGGAACCAGGTCTTCGCACTTCTCCATGATCAGCACATTCGAGCTGTACAGCGCCAAGCCCTTCTCGTATTCGCGGCTGTACATGTCGTACGGCGCGCGGCTAGGGATGAACAGCAGCGCATCGTAGTTGAGCGAGCCTTCCGCGTGGAAGCTCACCGTGCGCACCGGATCCTCGAAGTCGTGGAAGTTAGATTTGTAGAACTCGTTGTATTCCTCGGGCGTGACCTCGGACTTGCCGCGCTTCCAGATGGGCACCATGGAGTTGATGGTCTCGATGGTCTTGTACTCTTCCCATTCGGGCTTTGCGTCCTCGGGCGCGTCGGGCGGCAGCGGCTTCTGGCGCTCTTTCGTTACCAGCATGCGAATGGGGTAGCGCACGTAGTTGCTGTAATGCAGGATCAGGTGGCGCAGACCCTCTTCGGTCAGGAATTCGTCGTAATCCTCTTCGGTCGTGCTTTCCTTGATGGTCAAAATGACGTCGGTACCGTGCGTTTCGCGCTCGGCCGGCTCAATGGTGTAGCCCTCCACGCCGTCGCTTTCCCAAGCGTATGCTTCGTCGCTGCCGAATGCGCGGGACACAACACGCACGTGGTCGGCCACCATAAACGACGAATAGAAACCAACGCCGAACTGGCCAATAATATCGATGTCGGAACCCTGCTGCTCGGCGTTTTCGGTCTTGAACGACTGGCTGTCAGAGTGAGCGATGGTGCCCAGGTTCTTGTCCAGCTCGTCCTTGCTCATGCCAATGCCATCATCGGAAACGATAATGGTGCGCGCGCCCTTGTCGAAGTTCACGCGAATGCACAACTCGTCTTTGTCAACGGCGGCCGATTCATCGGTCAGGCTCTTGAAATACAGCTTATCCACGGCGTCGGACGCGTTCGAAATGAGCTCACGAAGGAAGATTTCTTTATTCGTGTAAATGGAGTTGATCATTAGATCAAGCAGCTTTTTGCTCTCTGTCTTGAATTTTTTCATCGATCCTTCTTTCCCTTCACAGTAAAACGAATGCAATAGATATTGCATGCCAAAACCGCTTTATGCGTTTTTTCGTACCGCCGGCGCGTTTTTATGCACGTACCTGCACGATTTTCGCACGCACACCGCACGCATGACGCATGACTCACGAACGATGGAGCGCAACGCATTAGCAGTCTTGGCTATCGAGTGCCAAAAGTGATTGTACTTCTGCGTGCAACTGTGTCAAGTTTCCTTAAAAAGCGTCATCAGGTCGTAATATTTGCCCTATAATCGTGCCGACTTATTTACGTGAAGATTCAGGCAAAACGCCTGTTCGGAAACAATGCGAAGGAAGAAGGAGCCTTCTATGAAAATGCTCGACGAGTTCAAGGAGTTCATCAATCGCGGCAACGTGATGGATATGGCCGTTGGTGTTATCGTGGGCGGCGCGTTCACGGCAATTGTTACCGCGCTGACCTCGAACATCATTAACCCCCTGATCACGCTTATCACGGGCGGCGGCATTGACACCGCAGGCGCGCTGGTTATTCCGGGTACATCCATTGACTTCGGCGCGTTCATTTCCGCCATTATCAATTTCCTGATTGTAGCGTTCATTGTGTTCTTGCTGGTCAAGGCTGTGAACAACATGCAAAACCTGGGCAAGAAGAAGGAAGAAACGGAAGAGGACGAAACCGAGCCTCCCACCTGCCCCTTCTGCCTGGAAGAAGTCAAGGAAGGCGCTACGCGCTGCCCGCATTGCGCCGGTTCGTTTGATGCCCCCGCTGCGCCAAAAGTGAAGGTCAAGGAGGATTAGCGCCAAGCGAGAAGCGCGGAGAGAACGGCTGGCCAGAGCACAATTGTTGCCAAATTACCCCACCTTTTGTCAACAATTGCGAAGGTGGAACACCGAGCACGGCACTCCTGCAAAGCTTGCCCGCTTAATGTGGCACCACCAAAAGCCCGAAACCATTCGGGGCTTTTCTTATGCAGGCTGCAGCCAAGCCATAAGGCCGTTCAAGAATATGAAACGGGCGAATGTCGTTTTTGCCCTACACTTTTCGTAAATGCGCTAAATGTAGGGTAAAGGCGAAAAACACATCACCTTTAACTCGAAAATCGTACTATGCCGCTTCATTCATTTTCTCAAGAAGACCAGCCAAAGCACTCGCCATGGGGTTGTAGCCGCATGGTTGCATGTTTGTCATGGCGGCTTCAAGAGCGCGCTTGTGCTCCAGATGCTCTCCCTTGATAAGCGCGATCAGAAGTTCGGCGGTGTGCTCCGCATCTGCCAGCGCCTGATGCTCGCAATCGGCCGAAAGCTCGCGGTCAAACCACGCGAAAGCATCGTGCAAGGACATGCACTTGCGGCGACCCCTCATATCCATGGCACGAGGAAACACCCTTTGAAGATCCATCCAGCGACGCATGTTCGCGGGCATCTCGATTCCCTTCATAGCGCACTCAGAGACAATCTGCGCCTTGTCGTTTTCACTCCAGGCGACCATACGGGTTCTTCCCTTGCCCACCCACTCGCTGAAAAGCGCAAGCGCTTCAGCAAAGTTGGGCGCATCTTCTAGCATATGAGTGGTGATTCCCGTAAGTC
>CAKUDT010000187.1 GCA_934645125.1 uncultured Eggerthellaceae bacterium | reverse complement strand
CGCCCCTACCAACTGCGGTTGCATTTCAACGGTGTTTGCGTAAAACAAACCGTCTATGGTCTTAAGTTGATGACATTACCTTTAGGGGCAGCCCGGGAAAACTGCGCGGTTGGCAGACTTTTCGACGAGCCTATAGGCTCAGCCCGGGTCATGCCCCAAGGGGGCTAGTGCAAACCACCGGCACGGCCGGTGGTTATGATTGCTGCGTCGCAGATGTGTTCTCTCTCCATGCATGGCGATTTAACATCTGTATTGACCGCAGTGAAGTCAAAGAGTCATGCCGCACGCAGTTCGCTGCAAAAACGCGATATACGCTTCAGCGCTTCGTGGAGTTCATCATCCGAGCAGGTATATGCGATACGGATGAAGCCTTCGCCGCATTCGCCAAAGGCGCTGCCCGGAATGCAGACGACCTTCTGCTCGTCGAGCAGGCGGTTGCAGAACTCGACGCTGCTCAGGCCGAAGCTGCTGATGTCGGCAAACACGTAGAACGCGCCGTTCGGGCGGTTGCAGCGGATGCCGTCGATCTTGGCAAGCCCGTCGAGCAGGATGCTGCGGCGGCGCTCAAAGATCTGGCGCAGCTCTTCGCAGAGCTCCGGATGGTCGAGCGCAACGGTCGCCGCGTACTGGCCGGGCGCATTGGCGCAGGCGTTGAAGTTCTCCTGGCACTTGGTCATGCGGTCGACGATCTCCGCCGGGGCCGCGACAAAGCCGATGCGCCAGCCGGTCATGGCATAGGACTTCGAGAAGCTGTTGACAATGACCGTGCGCTCCTTCATTCCTGGGAAAGCCGCGATGCAGGGTGCTTCCTCCCCAGCGTAGAGCAGGGTGTTGTAGACATCATCAGAGATGACCATCAGGTCGTGCTTGACGGCCAGCTCCGCGATCTTCGCCATCGTCTCGCGCGTCATGACAGAGCCGGTGGGGTTGTTCGGGGTGTTGATCATCAGAGCCTTGGTGTGCGGTGTGATGAGCTTTTCAATGGCCTCCGGCTGCATTTCAAAATTATGCTCCAGATCCGTGGAAACGCGGACAGCCGTGCCGTCGCAGTACGCGACCTGCGCCACATAATTCAGCCACTGCGGGTCCTGAATGAGGATTTCATCACCCTTGTTCAGCAGGACAAGGAACAGCAGGCTCAAAGCGCCCATGCCGCCGTTTGTGATGATGATCTCGGTGTTCGGGTCGTAGTGCAGCTCCTTCAGGTAGGATTTTTCTGCGATGGCCTGACGGAACGCGAGCGTGCCGGCGTTAGGGGTATAATGCGTGATCCCCTTGTCGAGCGCCTCCTTTGCCGCCTCGCAGACCAGCTTCGGTGTCGGCATATCCGGCTCACCGATGCCGAGGCTGATGACGCCGGTCATGGCATTTGCGCGGTCAAACATGGCGCGGATCGCGCCCTGCTTCAGCGTTTTGGCTTTTTCATTGATCCATTCCATGATGTTGATGTTCTCCTTTTATCTCTGCACTCTTCCCGTGCCGTCGCCGCCCATGAGCTTTTCCACGTCAGAAACACCGACGCGGTTAAAGTCACCGATCACGCTGTGCTTCAGGCAGGAAGCTGCAACTGCAAATTCGAGCGCGGACTGCTTGTCCTCATAGTTGTTCAAGCCATAGATCAAGCCGCCCGCAAAGCTGTCGCCGCCGCCCACACGGTCAATAATGTCGCGGATCTCATATTTCTTTGAGACATAGAAGTCCTTGCCGTCATTCAGGCACGCCGCCCAGCCGTTCCAGTCCGCGCTGTGGCTCTCGCGCAGCGTAATTGCGATGCACTCCATGTTCGGGTAGGCTTCCAAAACTTTGTTGCCAAGCGCGCGGTACTTTTCGCGGTCCAGCTCGCCGGATTCGACGTTCACATCGACGGTAATTTCGAGCGATTTCTGCACGTCTTCTTCGTTGGCAATCGCCACATCGACGTACTTGGCAAGCTCGCGCATGACCTCGCTGGCCTTTTTGCCATATTTCCAGAGGTTCTTGCGGTAGTTCAGGTCGCAGGAAACGGTGATGTTCCGCTTCTTCGCTTCCTTGACGGACTCAAGAGACAGCTCCATCGCGCTTTCGGAAATCGCAGGCGTAATACCCGTGATATGGAACCAGTCCACACCCTCGAAGGCTTTGTCCCAGTCGATATCGCCCGGCTTTGCCAGCGCGATCGAGGAATACGCGCGGTCATAGACGACCTTGCTCGGCAGTTGGTTTGCGCCGCCCTCCAAGTAATAAATGCCCATACGACCCTCGCCGCGGACGATCTTCTTTGTGCCCACGCCAAAATAGCGCAGCTCGCGGATGCAGGCGTCTGCAATATCGTTCTGCGGCAGAATAGTCAGAAATTCCGCGTCCATGCCGTAATTTGCAAGGGAGACTGCCACGTTCGCCTCGCCGCCGCCGAAGGTTGCCTCGAGCATCGGGCTCTGGAAGAAGCGCTCGTGTCCCGGCGCTTTCAGGCGGAGCATAATTTCACCGAATGTCAGAACTTTCATCTTCGCCCCTCCTTACTTCTGCAGCAGATGCACGGCGAAACCGCCGAACTCATCTTTGAGGTATGCAACTGTCATACGTCCGTTTTTGTACTTTGCCGAGCTTTCGTCATACGCAAAGCCCTTCTTGGCAAGCTCTGCCACCGCCAGCTCCACCGAGTTGGTGCGGATCGCAATATGACCGTTTTTGCCCTTGAACATCGACTTCATGACCTCGATGCCGCTCGAGGCAAACATCGAAGAGCTGCCGTCTTTGACCGGCAGGTCAAACGCTTCGTTCAGCTTCTCGCACACTGCGGACGCCACTGCGGCATCTTCGCAGTTGACGCCGATGTGCGCGACCTCAAAGCCGAGCGCGGCAGATCTTGCCTGTTTGCAAAGCGCGGTGATCTTCTCAAAATTGCCGGCTGCAATGTCCGCTTTCGGGCAGACCCAGCTGCCGCCGACCGCGTGGATGAACGGCGCGGCGATGAACTCGCCGATGTTCTGACCATTCACGCCGCCGGTCGGGATGAATTTGATCCCGCCGATCGGGCCCGAGAGCGCCTTCATCGCGGACAGACCACCGTAAACGCCGGCCGGGAAGAACTTCACAACGTTCAAGCCAAGCTTCATCGCCGCCATGATTTCCGTCGGCGTTACGCAGCCGGGCGTCACGGCAACACCGTTCTCTACGCACCAACGGACAACTTCTTCGTCAAAGCCGGGGGCAACGATGAACTTCGCGCCGCACTCGACGGCCTTGCGGCACTGGTCGAGCGTGATGACCGTACCTGCGCCGACAAGCATGTCCGGGCAGCTTTCCGCGACCGCCTTGATCGAGTCCGCCGCAGCAGCCGTGCGGAACGTGATCTCCATCACGTCCACGCCTCCGGCAAGCAAAGCCTTTGCCGTCGCGACCGCGTCCTTTGCATCGTCCAGCACCACGACCGGCACAACAGCCGATGCGGCCAGTCTTTCAGAAACATTCATTTTGTCGACTCCCTACTTTCATTTGCGATGATTCCAATAAACATCCCATGCGTTTTCTGCAAAGATCATCTCTCGTTCCTTCTCCGTGCAGTCGGACAAAAGGAATTTTCCGTGCGCCACCAACTGCTGATAGTTTGCCGTCCCCAGCAGCCAAGGGATATCTGTCCCCCACAGCAGCTTTTCTGCTCCCACGATTCTACGTGCCAGATCAAAATACCGTTTCGTACTGGGAAACGGATATTCCTCTTCCTCCCGCACATGATACGGGAGCGCAGAAAGATCGAACCAGACGTTTGGGAGCGTCCCCAGTCGGATCTGCTCCAGCCATGCGGACCAGAGTTTTGGATCGCGCTCTGCGGTGCGTGAGGGCTG
>CAKUDT010000186.1 GCA_934645125.1 uncultured Eggerthellaceae bacterium | reverse complement strand
CCGCTGCTTCCTCTACACCCATCAGGCGCAATAGCGTTTCAGCTTTCTCGTACGACAAATCGCGCACAATGTCGGCTGCTTCATCGGGGTCCATTTTTGCCAACATGACAGATGCCTGGGCATCGGGCAAATCATCGATGAATTCCGCCTGGTATTCGTCTTCCATTTCGGAGATTGCTTCCGAAGCCTGGTTCATGTCCAGGTGCTTGAACACGTTCGCACGCTGCTGCGGGTCAAGCTGCTCCAAAATGTCCGCCACGTCAGCCGGATGCAACTCATCCAAACGCTTGTGCGTCACGGAAAGCTGCACTTCGGACAAGTCGCGGTCCAAAAGGTCCATGTAATTCCAGGCGATGATCTGCTCGTCAATGGGATGCTTCATGGCCTTTGCCGCCGACACCACCGCGCGCTCAAGCAGCGGATGGAGCCCGCGCAAAATGCCACGAACGCCCACTTCGGCGCCAAGAAGACGCAGCTGGCTACCTGATTCGGAAAGCTTCAGGTCGTTTACGCGCACAACCTTCAAGCCCTGCGTATCAACAATCTGGCGGTCCATCAAATCACGCGCCAACAGCACTTCATCGGGCTGCAGGTAGCTGAAACGGATATCGTGGCTCTCAACGGAAAGTTTGATGCCTTCCTCGTCGAACTGATCCACGTACTTGCGCCATGAAATCATAAACGGCACGCGGCCCGGCCCTTGAAACGCCAGGCTCGTAACGCGCGGAAAGACCTCGCCCGTCTGAATGGCCAGGTCAGAGATAACACCGATGCGCTCCCCTTCGGAGTCAACCACCGGCTTTCCTTTAATTTGAGAGAGATAAAGCATTGAGCTTCCCCTTTACTTGGCACGACACGGCACACCACAACGAAGCGCGCCGCCAGACGCGATTTCGCTTATATGCATAGACGTGACACAGCCGACGTTCTTCGGCTGCCAAAAGAAGGAAGCCGAAGGATTACATACTGTGAGGTTTCTGTTTTCGAACCTTCAAGTACGTTCCTTTCCTTTTTCCTGTAGAAGTGAATGCATGTCGCTTTGACCAGGTATGTTGCTGACCGACTCGCACGCCTGCCATTCGCGTTGCGCCACCGGCATCAACCGTTCACGCAAAAAAGCGAGCAAGATCATGGACATACATTAGCCTATAAATCTTACTCGCTTGATACTACTAGTGCAAGAAGGAATCGGCGAAGCGCATGTCACAGCCACAAAACGCCGCTTACCGCTTGTGGTTGCGTTGCGTGCGGTGGCATGTCGCCACTTGCCGCTTGCAGTGGCGCGGCATTGCTTGCATCGTCACCCACTCGAGCAGCCGGTGCTCGCCGCTGCGCTACTGCTGCCCCATCGAGCTGCCAATCACCGAACCCGAAGTGGTCTGCAACGTGCCAGGATCGCCGCCGGCTTCCACGATCTTCATCATTTCAGCCAGACCTTGAGTGTCGCAAATAACGTAGGAAACACCGTCGATGTACGCCGTGGTAGAAGGCACCATTGCGGAATACATGGTAAAGCCGTCCTTAAACGACATGGCCAAACCCAGGATGTCCATAAGCGACATATCAGTATCAACGCACTTCGCGCCAGAACGGATGGCCTGTTGCATAGCGGCCGGATCCAAAGCAAGCACCTTATTCACTACCGCCTGAATCAAAAGGCGCTGGTTTGAGGTACGCGTGAAGTCACCATCAGCATAAGCACGGCTGCGGGCAAAACCCAACGCATCCCAGCCACTCAGCGTCTGATAACCCGGCTGAATTTCAACCCATGCATCGGCGTCGTTGATGTAGTACGGAACGTCAATTTCCACGCCGCCAATGGAATCAACCAGGTCCATTACGCCATCGAAACCGATTTCCACGTAGTGCGAAATCTCAACGCCACACAGCTTGGAAGCCTCACGAATTGCTCCCGCAACTCCGCCGTACGAACGCGCCGCGTTGAACTTCTGCGTTCCATACCCGCTGAGCTCGATCTTCGTGTCGCGCGGAATGGACACCATGGTCACTACTTTATTCACGGGGTCAACGCGCGTCAAAATGTTCGTGTCAGATCGAGAACCCGTGAAGTCATCGGCATCACGCGAGTCCGAACCTAGCAGCAGCACGTAAAATACCTCGTTGAAGCTGTTGCCCTTTGCAAGCGCTTCTTGGATTTCTATCTCTTCTTCCGAAGTATGGTTACCGCCCAAGTCACTGTTGACTTCGTTGAAAAACACGAAGGCGTAAGCGCCCACGCCAAGAAGGGCAACCACGAACACGGAAAGAATAGCCAGGGCAACTTTTTTACCGCGTGTACCTTTTTTCGCACGCTTGTGGGAATAGTTCTGCGTGTTGTCGCGGGAATATGACTCCAGAATTTCCTCTTTTTTACGCGCATACACTTCCGAATTGCGCGAATAACGACTCATGGGATCGTCGGTATGGGCGGAAAGCTGGCTGCCAAGATAATCGGCTTCCTGCTCTCTGCGTTTTCTTCCAAACGCCATGCAAACTCCTTAACGCCCCTATCAGGGGAAAGTTTATTTATATTTGAAATATCGGCTTTATTGCTGATTCAACCAAGTTTTACATTTTATCAGCGCTTGCTTGTAATGGATAAAACTCAACGTCATTCACATATTTTTGTTCCTTTTTGCCCTGCTGCGCCGTGCGAAGACGGCGCGATTCCGTCACGGAAAGGGAACTAATACACAGTAGCGCACAAGGTGCGAATTAATGCTGAAGAAGGCGGCGCGCGACAAGCTCATATGTCCAGAAGAGCAACGAAGGGCCACCCTTACGAGCGACCCTTCAAATGGTTCTTCTATTCCTGCAGCAGCCTCATTGGCGGCCCGAATGCAACGTCAACTCCAAGTTGCCGCCGTTTCCGCCGCTCCTAGTAACGGTTATCGTAAATGCGGCGCGCCTTCTTCTCGGAACGCGGAAGATCGCCAATGGCAACACCCTTTGCCACGGGAGTCATGTTCAGCTTCGCCTTGAACAGGGCAGCCAGCTGCTTCTCCACCTTTTCGCGCTCTTCACCCGTTGCCGCGGTCTCAAAGAAGAACGTCAGAATGTCGCGGCCGTTCAAGTGGTCGATCATAATCTGGTACTCCGAGGATGCGCCATCGGTGAACGCCAGGATTTCTTCAAACTGAGCCGGGAACATATTCACACCCTTCACCTTCACCATGTCGTCGGTGCGGCCGGTGATGATGTCGATACGCGGGTGCTCGTTGTGTCCGCAGGGGCAGTCTTCCAGCACGAAGCGGCTCAGGTCGTGCGTGCGGAAGCGAATAAGCGGCGCGCCTTCCTTTTGCAGCGTGGTCAAGACAATTTCGCCCTCCTCGCCATCGGGAACGGGCTCACCCGTGTTCGGGTTCACAATCTCCACGTACACGTAATCGCTCCAAATGTGCATGGCGCTGTCTGCCTGGCAGTTGATGCCAATGCCCGGGCCGTAAATTTCGGTCAGACCGTAAATGTCGAACAGCTCAACGCCCAGCTCGTTCGCAATGCGCGCGCGCATCTTTTCGCCCCAACGCTCGGAGCCGATAACGCCCTTGCGCAGCTTGATCTTGTCGCCAATGCCGCGCTTGGCAATTTCTTCCGCCAGCAGCAGCGCATACGAGCTGGTTGCGCACAGAACGGTGGATTCCAAATCCTGCATCATCTGCAGTTGCTTGTCGGTGTTACCAGGACCCATAGGAATGGCCATAGCGCCCAAGCGCTCGCAACCCAGTTGGAAACCGATGCCAGCCGTCCACAGGCCGTAACCAGGAGTAATGTGAATGCGATCTTCGGGAGTGATGCCCGCATACTGATAGCAGCGAGCGAACATGGTTGCCCAGTCATCAAC
>CAKUDT010000185.1 GCA_934645125.1 uncultured Eggerthellaceae bacterium | reverse complement strand
GACTAGTGCTGACACATAAAGAACAATTGCTGCTTGATGCGCTTGCACCCTTGGCGCAACAGCATGGCATTGAGATTGTTACCGTTGAGGTAACAGGCTCAAAGAAATCCCCGACCATTCGCGTGTATATCGACACCGATCACGGTGTTGGCTTCGATGAGCTTTCCGAGGCGCAAACGTGGATCAACGAGACCATGGAGCGCATCGACCCGTTCCCGGGAGCGTATATGTTGGAGGTTTCCTCGCCGGGAATCGACCGACCGCTGCGAACCCCCGAGCATTTCAACCGCTTCGCCGGGCAAACGGCCGTGGTGAAAGCGTCGAAGGGCATCAACGGACGCTCGCAGTTCACTGCCGTGATTGTGGGCGCAGATGACGAGAAGCTTACGCTTGATGATCAGGGAACTTCGATCGAGATTCCGTTTGACCTTATCAAACGAGCCCATTTAAAGGGCGTTATTGATTTCAGCGAGAACAAGAAATAAAACAAATGAGGAAGTAGCAAGGAAAGGAACTATTGTGGCAAATTCTGAATTGATCGAGGCTTTGCAGGCTTTGGCCCACGAGCGCAAGATCGATGAGCTGTATCTTATTGAGCGCTTGGAAGATTCTCTGGCAAAAAGCTACCAGCGCATCTTGGATCTGGAGTGGGACGCAAGCGTGACCATCGATCGCTCTACGGGCAAAATCTACGTGTACGAGATGGTTCCCACCGATGAGCCTGATGAAGAGGGCGAGTACCATGAGTTCGAGCCGCGCGATGTTACGCCGAACGATGTGAGCCGCATTGCCGCTCAGAACGCAAAGAGCGTTATTGCCTCCATTGTGCGCGATGCGGGTCGTCAGTCCATCTACCGCGAGTTCAAGAGCCGCCGCGGCGATTTGGTAACGGGTACCGTTTTGCAGGGCACGAATGACTTCACCATCATCAAGATTCGCGATGGCGTAGAGGCCGAGCTGCCGCATTACGATCAGAAGAAATTCCCCACTGAGCGCAACGAGCGTCCGGCGAACGAGCATTATCGTCACAACCAGCGCCTGAAAGTGCTGATCATTGACGTGCGCGACCCCAACGCGGAAGAGCCGAAGGCAAAAGGCGAGCAAGGTCGTCCCTCTATCGTGGTTTCCCGTACGCACCCCGATTTGATTCGTCGTCTGTTCGAAATTGAAGTTCCCGAAATCTACGACGGCCTGGTGGAAATCAAGTCTATTGCGCGTGAACCGGGCGAGCGCTCTAAGATTGCCGTGTATTCCCGCGAAGCGAACCTTGATCCCGTGGGCGCCTGCGTTGGCCCCAAGGGCAGCCGTGTTCGCATGGTGGTGGAAGAGCTGCGCAACGAGCGTGTTGATGTTATTCAATGGAGCCCCGATCCGGCGGAATACGTTGCCAAGGCGCTTTCGCCTGCAAGGGTCTCTCGCGTTACCGTTGACGAAGAAAATAATTATGCAACCGTTATTGTTCCTGATGACCAGCTTTCTTTGGCTATTGGCAAGGCGGGTCAGAACGCTCGTTTGGCCGCGCGTCTGACTGGCTGGCATATCGACATCAAGAGCGCTTCTTACGCGGGTGCTCCGTTGCCTGCCGCCGAGAACATGCTTATTGATGAAGATGATGAAGAGCAGGGCGGTTTCTGCGAATACGTGAGTAGCGATGGCGTTCGCTGCCGCAACCATGCGCGCCCCGGCAGCAGCTTCTGCGGCATTCACGCATCCGAGGCATAACGGGTATGGGCTTCGTAGAGCAGGCGAGCGCGCCGAAGCGCCAGCGCAGCTGCATTGGCTGCGCCCAGAAAAACCCCAAGCAGCAGTTGCACCGCATCGTGCGTACGCCCGAGGGCCGCATTGCGTTTGATAAAACCGGGCGCCTTGCCGGGCGTGGCGCGTATGTCTGTTCGCTTGAGTGCTTTGAAAAGGCGGTCAAGCAGGGAAGATTAGCTCGCAGCTTGAAGTGCTCTATTGAAGCCGACTCCTATCAAAATGTCCGCGACGAGCTTTCCGCGCACCTTGCCGAAAGCTCCCCTGAAGAATAAGGAGGCAAGAATGCCTGGAATGCGTGTTCATGAACTAGCAAAAGAATTCAACATGTCAAGCAAGGAGATGCTTGATTTGCTTGCAGAGATGAATATCCCTGCCAAAACCCATGCGACTCCGTTGAAGGAAGAAAGCGTGGAGGAGGTCCGCAAGAAGCTTTCGCCCGAGATCAAGCAGCGCGCCGGCGAGCTTGACGACGCCGAAGCAGCCGAGCTGGCGAAAAAGCAAGCGGAGGAAGCAGCGAAAAAGCAGGCTGAAGAGGCTAAGCGCCGCGCTGCCGTAGAGGCGGAGCGCAAGCTGCGCGAAGAAGAGCGCGCTCGCCGCGACGGCGCGTTGGAAGACGAAGAAGCCGCTGCCGAAAAGATGGAGCATATGCCCAGCAAGCAGGCTCCCAAGGTTTCTGCGTTCCAGAGCCTGGCGGATCAGATCGAGGCCGAGCGTGCGCGCGTTGAGCGCGAAAAAGCCGAAGCGGAAGCGCGTGCGCGCGCTGAAGCTGCCGCTGCCGAGGTAGCAAAGAAGCGTCGCGTGGAGGAAAACCTTCGCAACCGCGAGCAGCGTCATTCATCTGCGAAAGCAACGGCTGAGCAGCCGCAGCATCAGCAGGAGAAGCCGAAGCGCGTTCCTACGGTTGCCACGACAAAGACGTCGAATAAGTTCAGCTCGCTTCTTGACCAGATCGAAGCCGAACAGCAGCGTATGCAGCAAGATGCAACGATGGAAAAAGAGAACGCGAAAGCTATAGACATGAAAAAAATTACAATGATAACTAATATGATACTATTATTGTGCGGGCTTATATATGTTATCGTGGTTACGGTATCAGGTTATAATGCTGCTCTCTGGTATAAGCTTTCACTGATGGTGCTTATGATGGGATATTCACTGCTTTTTAACATCGCAGCGCTGTATGGAATGAATGCCTTTGAAAATATGACGAGGCAGCAGGGAAGAAATTATTTCGGGTATATGATATTTGATGTGGTTGAGCTGTGTTTCCTTGCAATGTTTGTTGTCAATGTGGGAGATTTTGATGAGCCCTTCCATTACATAGCCTTAGGAGTCTTTCTGATATTGACAATACCAAGACATATACTTTATCACTCGGCAGTGGATGGTGTGAAGCAGGCTGAGCCGGCAAGAAATGTCTATAATACCATTACATATATGGATGGCTATAAGAAACAGGGGAAGAAAAAGGAAAAAGATGAGGGAGTTCCACCGCGGAATATCAATAAAATCAATTCACTCAAGGCGGCTAAGAGGATGAACAGAAATGCATTTCCTGAGCCTGAACTTAAGGAGGATCGCTTTGTCAGCATGAAGCTTGACGAGCTGGGGGAATATGTGGATTCTTCCAAATCGGTGGACGAGAAGGGCAATGTAAGGTTTGATAAGTAAAGCCCGTTTATGAAAGTGTTAATTAGTACATGCTGTGTGGCATATAATCGAATGAGCGAAGCTTTAAGACGATTTAAGGAAGTATAGATGGCTAAGAGGCTGCTTATTATCTGCTCATTTTTATGTCTTGATTTATTTTTGTTTGTACTTATCTATGAGGATAGGACAGTGGGAGACAGCGTCAAGGTTTCGACTACCTTCTATGAAAATGTGGTTGCCTTGACATTTGATGACGGACCGCATGGGACATATACAAAGGAGCTTTTAGATGGACTGAAAAAAAGAGGGGTAGCAGCGAGTTTTTTTGTGCTGGGAGAACATATAGAGGGAAATGAGGAGCTTATTCTGCAGATGAAGGAGGATGGGCACCTTATCGGAAATCATACCTTTTCGCATGTCAAGCTTGACACGTTAAATGCTGCTGCA
>CAKUDT010000184.1 GCA_934645125.1 uncultured Eggerthellaceae bacterium | reverse complement strand
TCAACCGCATCATAAGCTGCAGGGATTTCATGGCACGGGCACGTGTGGAACGATAGGTGCCGCGCTTGCGATTGGCGTGTTGCGCGGTTACGCCGAAAAACAGATGCGGGCCACGCTTGCGCTTGCGGCAACAAGTGGAGCAGGCCTTTTGGGCGTGCTGGACGATGGCTCGCAGATGAAACCCTATACTGTGGGACGTGCGGCGATGGATGCCTACGCGGCGGCGCAGTTTGGGGCTGCAGAACCCGAGCCGCCCGAGGATATTCTGGGAGGCAAGCGCGGTTTCTTGCGTGTGTTCTCGGGAGATGCGCAAGAGCCACAGCTTCTCCTTCCGTCTGAAGGGGAGTACCTGATCCAAGGTGTGTTTCGCAAGCCGTATGCAGCATGTCGTCATTGCCATGCGGCAATCGATGCGGCGCGCGCGATTGCTAAGGAGCCGCGTTTCAATGCGGATTCCGTGAAAAGCGTTTCAATTCGCACGTATGACCTGGGCGTATTCGGACATGATTGCCAGCAGCCAGCGAATGGCAGCGCGGCGAAAATGAGCACGCCGTTTTGTGTTGCAGCGGCGCTTTTGGGGTATCCGCTGCTCCCTTCTACCTTTACTGATGAGCGTTGTGCCGATGAAAAGCTTGTTCGCTTGGCGCAGACGGTGGCGGTTGTGCCTGATTTGCTGGTGACATCGTGGCTTCCCGATAGGCGCGGGTGCATTATGCGCGTGGAACAAGCTGATGGCGCTGTTTTCGAGCAGACCGTTGAATATGCCAAGGGTGAGCCGGAAAATCCGCTGACGGCGGACGAACTTGAACAGAAATTTTTGACGCTGAGCGCCTCTTCCGCGTTATCGGAAGAAGAAGCACGGGGCTTTTTGGCTGCAATAAAGGCTGGTAGCGTGGCTGCTGCGCTATTGTTGCTACGATAAGGGGTGTGTTTATGACTAGCATGGACGAAACACGTGCGTTTTTGGAGCGCTTGGGGTTGCCGGGTGGTGATGCCTATGAGCTTCCTACTAGCGAAAAGCGTTTCTCCGACGGCGGACAGTATCGTTTCGAGGCCCCGGGTATTCAAGGACCCGCCGCTATGCGCGCGCTGCTTGAGAGCACAGCGCATTACGGCGTTGCCATTCATCGCGTGACGCAGACGAAAGGCATTATGCTTCTGCTTGATTCCGAGATTGAGCAGATGGTTGCGTTGGCGGAAAAGCATCAGGTCCAGCTCATTTTGGCAATTGGTCCGCGCGCAACAACCGATACATCGGCAACGGCCAAGACTGAAGAAGGCAAGCGCATTGGGTATCGCCTGCGCGGGCAGGAGCAGATCGTTCGCGCTATCGAAGAAGTCAAGCGTGCGGCGCATTTTGGCGTTCGCGGCTTTATGGTGTACGACGAAGGCTGCTTGTGGGTGCTCAACGAGGCGCGCAAAGCAGGCGAAGTGCCTGCCGATTGCCACTTCAAGATCAGCGCGCATGCGGGCGTAGGAAATCCCTGCTCGGCGCATCTTATGGAAAGCATTGGCGCCGATAGCATCAATCCGGTACGCGACATTCAGTTGCAGATGCTTGCAGCAATGCGCCAAGCGATTAGTGTTCCTTTGGACGTTCATACGGAGAACCCTGCAAGCTCTGGTGGCTTCATTCGTCATTATGAGGTGCCTGAAATGATTCGTGTGGGCGCGCCGATTTACTTGAAAACGGGCGGAAGCGTTGCTCAGTCGCACAGTTGGGATACAACCGAGGCGCAGGCTGCCCAGCGCGCGAAACAGATTGCGCTGGTCAAGCGTATGATTGACCAATATTATCCCGATGCAGTTGCTTCGCCGCAAGGCTCTATTGCGTGGCGCTAGCGGCGTGAAGGCAACAGCATGAAAAAGATACCCGCAACACAACTTGAGATTTTTGCGAAAGACCTGTTGCGCGCTATGGGCGTGCGGCCTTCCGATGCTGAAATTCTGTGGGACTCCATGGCGTATGCCGACTTGCGCGGGAAAACAACGCACGGCGTGGCGCGTCTGCCGCTTTACTGGAAGAATATCCAGGCGGGAACAATCGATCCACAGGCCCAGCCCGTTGCCGTTTCCGACAAAGGTGCTCTTGCGATTTTGGATGCCCGCAATGGTTTTGGACAGGTTGCGGCTGCACGTGCCGTGGAACTTGCTGTTCAAAAAGCAAGGACATTCGGTATTTCCGCAGTTGGCGTGCGTAATTCCAATAATTTTGGCGCAGCGGGGTATTATGGATTGCTGGCGGCCGAGCAAGGTGTTGCCAGTCTGGTAATGGCCAATGCTTCGCCTGCTTTAGTGGCTCCCGGTGCTTCTGCGCCGGTTTTAGGCACGAATCCTTTGTGCTTCGCTGCTCCGGGCGTGAGTGCTGCGGGCGCTGCGAATGATGGTACTGATCGTTCGCCGATAGTTTTTGATATGGCATCTACCGTGGCGGCGCGCTCGAAGATTCGTTTGGCGCTGAAAAACCAGGAAGCTATTCCGCGGGATTGGGCGGTAGACGTCGCTGGAAATCCCACGTCAAATCCGAAAGAGGCGCTTGTCGGTGCGCTTCTTCCTGTTGGTGGTGCCAAGGGATACGGCCTTGCGCTTATGGTTGATTATTTTGCGGGTCTTTTGACCGGATCGGCTTTTGCGGGTCAGGTGAAGCCCCTGGGCAATACAGAGGCGCCGTCGCGTAACGGGCATTTCTTCATTGCCGTTGACGTTGCTGCGTTTTATAGCGAGGCCGAATATCAAGAACGGTACAACGAGCTGGTGGAGGCTCTTAAAGCAAGCGGCGAAGCCGTGCGCCTTCCAGGCGAGCGTCCTTCGAGGACTGCGGCGGGAGCGCAGGCTTCGTGCGGCGCTCTGGGGGGCTCGGCGGAAGACGCGGAGCACGAAATTGTGCTGTCCGATGTCCAGTATGCCGAGCTTATGGCCCTGAGGGATGAGTTGGAAGGTGCGCCGGAGGGTGCGTTGGGGGGCGGCCAATGTAGCATGTTCGGAAACGAGACACGTGGTGGCGAAGAAGGTACTCCTGAAGCTGCGTTGAAAACAGGAGGTGGGCCGCGTGAGCAGGGCATATGAGGCGTTTAAGCAGTCGGCCTTCGTGCAGCGCGTCAAGCGCGCGGTGTTGGGTAATAAGGGTGGTCTTTACGTGAAGGACCGCGCGGTGCCCGGCGTTGTCAACTTGGAATACTCTCATAAGTTGAATTTGGGCGACACGCTTTCTCCTGTTATTGTGAACTGGATACTTGATCGTCGCGGAATGTCGCTTTCCGCGCCGGTGGGTCAAACAAAACACCTTTTGGCGCTCGGATCGCTTTTGGGACGCGGTATTTTTGATGCCACCGTTTGGGGTTCAGGCATTTTGGAGGTGTCCACGCTGCCGCGCCTCAAGCACCAAAAAGGCATTCGTTCTTATGACATTCGCGCGGTTCGCGGCCCGAAAACGCGCGGCGTGTTGCTTGATTACGGCTTCCCGTGCCCCGCCGTCTATGGGGACCCCGGGGTGCTGCTTCCGTTGATTTCGCCTGCGGCTTATGCCGCGTCTTCTGCGGGTCCTGTTGGCGTGATTTTCCATCGAACAACGGATTTATCGGGTCTTGAGCTGCCGCGGGGCTGCAAGCTCATTTCAATTGAAACAAGCGATTACCAGCAGTTTGTCGAAGATTTGACCAGCTGCAGCCGCATTGTGTCGGAATCGCTGCATGGCGTGATTTTGGCGGAGTCATATGGCGTGCCTGCGCGCGCTTTTTTGGTGGGGGATCGTGTTTCTACCTGCTCGTTTAAGTACGAAGATTGGTATGCGTCTACAGGCCGATACGAAACCGTGTTTGCGCGTTCCTTGGAAGAGGTGCTTGACCAGGCATCTTTGCCGGTGCCCGAGCTTGAT
>CAKUDT010000183.1 GCA_934645125.1 uncultured Eggerthellaceae bacterium | reverse complement strand
ATACCGACTCGCTGATTTCGCAGTTCTCCCAGCTCATCGATGCAGCGAAGACGCTCGATGCGGCCGCTGCGGCACTTGCTTCGGGTGCAAATGATTTGGCGTCGGGCGTGGCTGGTTTGCAAAACGGCGCGGCAGGCGTTTCTCAAGGCGTGGCAGGCATCGCGCAGGGTTTGACTGCGTATCAGCAGGGCGTTTTGGCACAGGCGGCGCAGTCTCAAAGCGCGGCTGAAGCAATGGGAAGCGAAAAGGAAGTCAACACAAGCTACGAAGAGGCCATGCAGGAATATTCGGAAGCCTTCGTGCAGGCATTCGCTAAGGCGTATGCGGAATCGTATGCGCCAGCCTATGCGGAAGCGTATGCGCAAGCGTATCAGGAAGCGCTGATGGAGGGCATGGATGAGCAGGCTGCCGCGCAGTTGGCAACGCAAACGGCAACGCAAACGGCAACGCAAACGGCAACAGCCGATGCTCTTGAGGCAGGCACGGCGGCAACGGAAGACGCCGCGGAGCACGTGCAAGAAGCGGTGCGCGCCATTGCTACGCGCGCGTCATATGTTGCCTCGGCACAGGCGCTGCAGGGTGCGGCAACGGGGTTGGGTTCCACCGCGGACCAAAAGAGCCTGATAGGGGGTGCGTCTTCGCTGGCGTATGGGTCCGACCAGTTCACGCAGGGTGTTGGCGCGGCGGTGTCGGGCGCAACTGAATATGCGCAAGGTTCCCAGGAGTTCTCGCAAGGCATGAGCCAGTTCCAAAGCGAAACGGCGGGCTTACCCAGTGCGGTGCAGGCGGAAATGGACGCCCTTATGGCCGATTACGACAAGAGTGATTTTGAGCCGCGTAGCTTTGTGAGCAGCAAAAACACGAATGTGAAGCTCGTGCAATTCGTAATGAGCACGCCAGAGATCGTCGTTGAAGCGACCGACGATAGTGCCGGTCAAGACGAAGACGAGCTCACGCCGCTTGATCGATTGCTGGCACTGTTCCGATAAGAAGAAGCACGGGCACGGCTGGCTCTTACGAATCTGCGGAGCAGGTTCAGCGGTCCTGCTGATGCACGCTTCCGCTTACGTTTGCTGCTTTTGCCGTTTGCGGGGCAGCGCGCGGTCAAGCGCAACGGATTGTTGGCCTGCCTGCTGCGCGCGCCAAGGCGAAACATGAAGAAGACCGCCCTTGCAGGCGGTCTTCCCGGTTTCCAATTGATAATGCGTTTCGATTCGACGAATTACGCTTTCGATTCATCTTCGTCGTCATCGTCGTCGAACAAGGACCAGTCATCTTCGGATTTCTCGTGGTTCTTGTAAATGGATCGCGTCTTCTTTTCAAGGATAACGCATACGATGAAGCTAACCACTAGGCCTAATCCGACCAAGCAGCCAATGCCGTAGAATGTTTCGAACAGGAAATGGTATATTGCACCAAAATCCATGGGTTGCAGTATCGCTTTCGTTCATGCGGGCCATCTCGCCGTACCCGCGTTGCTCTAGGGATTATACCCCATCGTACCACGAAGAAACAAACCTGTTGGCAGATTGTTTTAAGTTTGCCTCAAGGGGATGTTGGAGTGCATTGGTCTAAGGGGCCGTCAGTTTTGGGTTGGCATCTCAGTGATAACGACCTCGCTTAGCATAATGCGCTCTGCAGCATCGAAATAGCGGCGCCCTAGGCATAGCACGAAGATGACCGTTCCGTCTTTTTTGACAAGGCGGTGCTGCAAAAGCGTTTCGTCTTCTTTTTCGATTATCCCTTTGACCAGGGGGAAGTACCACGAGCGATCATCGGCGGGAATTAAATCGGCTTGGTGAAGTTTCCGCTGTGCAATGTCTTCTTCCGTGTAACCCGTAAGCGCGGTGAAATTCTCGTCGGCGCCAACAATCGTTGTGTTGTCGTCCATGTAATAGCGTCCGTAAGGAACGACGTAGCTATCGTATTTTTCCGGGTCAAGCGCGGCATCCCGATACAAGTCGAAACCGTTGGCGACACGCGATCCATTGCCGGCAGAGGTTTCCGTTGCGCCAGCGCCGTTATCGCTACCCGCGCCCGCATCGTCCGCTTCGGATACTGCCACATCGGGGTTTTCCTCCAGCGTCTTCAAATACGCTTTTACCAGTTCAGGGTCGAATTGCGTGCCTGCATTGCGCTCAAGTTCCGCCTTCGCTTCGCGTGACGTAAGTGCCTTGCGATACGGGCGATTGTGCGTCATGGCGTCGTATGCATCCACAATAGAAATAATGCGCGACAGCAGCGGGATTTGCTGTCCCGATAGTCCTTCGGGGTATCCCTTGCCGTCCCAGCGTTCGTGGTGGTACAGAATGGGGTTCGCAATGCCGCTGAGCTCGGGCGATGCCTTCGCAATCTCGTAGCCCTTCCTGCAATGTGACTGCATAACGCGCCATTCGGCCGCGTTCAGCTTGCTCGGTTTGTTCAGGATTTCCAACGGCACACCAATTTTGCCAATGTCGTGCATAAGGCATAGAAGCATGAGCGTGCTTTGTTGCATATCGGATAAGTGAAGCTGTTTTGCCAAAAGGTCGCCAGCGTGCCGCGTGCGTGCAACGTGCTCTTCCGTTTCGCCATCGTTTTGGCGTTGTGCCTGAACAAGTGACGAAAGAAGCGACACATGCGTGGAGCCGTCGTCAAGCAGCTTGCGGTTGTTCATGCCGCACAGGGCTATGTTTGCCGCATCATGTACGCTTCTATCTTTGCTCACCGCGCACGTTGCGTACTGTATGCCGTAAGGGGCAATGTTGTCACCTTCGGCGCGCTCGGCGTTATCGGTAGCAATTCTTTCAATTGCTTTTTTCGTGAGCGCTTCGGCTGTTTCTTTATCCATGTCATTGCAAATTGCAAGAAGCGTTCCAGTTTCCAGACGCACGAAGTAGGTACTGGGTGGAAACGTGGCGGCAAAGCATTCGGCCACAATACGCAGGTTTTCGCTTCCCGCCTGGTAGCCGCCTTTCGCGTTGATGCGCGCCAGGCCGTTGATGTCGAAGGCGATTGCGCCCGCGGGATTATTCAGCGGTTGGTTCTTGCTGTCTGCCAGGCGTTCTATAGGAAAATCGCGGTTGAACGCCGCTTCCGTATGGAATCCGGTAAGCGGATCGATTTCCAGGGAGTTGTTGCCGCAGGTAAGAAGGTAGCCAGCGAATTTGCCGCGTTGGACGACCGATTGAAACAAGCATTGCCAAGCGGTTGCTTCGCCGTTGAACGTAATGTTCCAGACGAAATATGCCTTTCCGTTTGTTGCCGCGTAATTCTTCAGGTACTTTTCGAGACGTTGGTCTTTTATGAATTGCTCAAGCGTGTAGGAATCGTTCTGCTTTTCGGGTGGCACAATGGCTGCTGCTTTGCTGTTGCAGCTCACAAAATGCTGGTTGTAGTCGAAAAACACTACCATACTGTCTAATTCGTCCAGCGCCATTTTGTAGCTATCGGTCACAACCAGCGACTTTGCGTAGTTGTAATGGCTTGCGTAGAACGCAATGCCGCCACAGCCGTACAGATACACCGAGAAATCGGGAATATCTGGGTCGCGCAGGCAAAAGAACAGGGCGTTTGCGACTGCAAGACAAACAATGGTGAGAAGTGGTGCAAGGTAGCGACGCAAGTATACGCGTGGTATTTCGCGAATTCTCTTACCCAGGCTAGCAATGGCAAATGCAACCGCCGCGTATGAGAGCAGCATGTGCGCATAATATGCGGGGTGTGGTTCGAAGAGCCAGCTGACCAGAGAACTATCCACGTGCACGTAGTCCATCACGAGACCATTTAGAGGGTTGGTCATAAGGAAGGCCACATCAACAAGGGTTAGGCATGTCATGGCAATGGCAAAAGGCCTTGGATGCTTTATGAGCGTGTTCTCGGTGAAATTTGAAATGTACCCCGCCACAAGAAGA
>CAKUDT010000182.1 GCA_934645125.1 uncultured Eggerthellaceae bacterium | reverse complement strand
GATACGCACGCGCACATCCCCGAACATTTTGCCAACGTGGATGCTGCCGCAAAAGCCGCAGGTAAAACGGCACTTATTTCGTGCGGATGGGACCCGGGCCTGTTCTCGCTGAACCGCTTGTATGCGAACTGCATTCTGCCCCAGGGAAACGACTACACATTCTGGGGCCGCGGCGTGAGCCAGGGTCACTCCGATGCGCTGCGTCGCATTCCTGGCGTTGCCGATGCGAAGCAGTACACGAATCCGGTTCCTAAGGCGCTTGAGGCTGTCCGTGCGGGCGAAAACCCCGAGCTGACCACGCGCGAGAAGCATACGCGTGAGTGCTGGGTCGTTCTTGAGGAAGGCGCCGACCCTGCGGCGGTCACGGAGGCAATTGTGAACATGCCTGATTACTTCGACGAATACGATGTTGACGTGAACTTCATTTCGCAAGAAGAGCTTGACCGCGATCACGCGGGCCTGCCTCATGGCGGCTTTGTCATTCGTTCGGGTCAAACGGCGGGCGGTAAGAACTGTACCATCGAGTACTCCCTGAAGCTTGAGTCGAACCCCGAGTTCACGGCATGCGTGCTGGTTGCGTATGCGCGTGCGGTGGCTCGTCTGGCGGCCGAAGGAAACACGGGCTGCAAAACCGTTTTCGATATTGCGCCGGCGTATCTCTCGGCATCGAATGGCGCTGATTTGCGCGCTCATCTGCTGTAATAACTTGCAAAATGTGGCAAAAGCACGGTAAAAACGTGGGAAAAAGACGGTAAAATAGCGAAGACATGCGAGCGACATTGAAAAGCGTTGCGTGAATGCTCGCGATGAATACGGGCGCGACAGCGGCTGCGCTTAGAGGCGGCGCGCGTCGGTCAAGTGCGTGTATCGCAACTGCCGCAGCGACGGGAAACGTGCCCGTGGCATTGAGCCGAGCCTGCACGACGGCGGTAAACATGGCGACGGCAACAAAAAAGCGAAAGGCATAGGAAACGGAGGTGCAGGAATTGGAAGAAGCAAAGCAGGCAGAGAACGCCTCTTTGGAGCAGGCGGTGCCCACGGCGAAGGCCGACGCAACGGAAGCGTGCGCAGCTGTGGTGTGCGCAGATGCCCCTGCAACAACGGATGCTACCCCGGAAAAGGACGAGCGCATCTTCACTCACGATGCCTGCCCTTACTTCCCTTGCCATCAGTTGCCCAGCGGCATAACATTCAATTGCGTTTTTTGCTACTGCCCGTTATACGCATTGGGGCCTGATTGTGGCGGCGCGTTCCGCTACAATGAGAAAGGGTACAAAGACTGCACGTATTGTACCGTCATGCACGAAGGTTCGCGCGGCTTCGACCGCGTGCAGGAACTGTTTCCGAAATTGGCGGAGCTTGCTCGGAGGACGAGTTAGGGCATCGCTCATACACTCATAACGAAAGGCTGGCGCGATTCATGCTTCGAATTTTCGAAAACATGGCACGAACGAATCCGCGTCAGCTTTGTTTTACCGCGATGGACGCAGCGGGCCACGAGACGCGGTACAGCTATCATCGCGCTCGTTTGCACGGAGCCGCCTTGGCGCAATGCTTGCGCTTTGCAGGTGTGGCGCGCGGCCATTATGTGGCGGTCGAGCTGCCCAACGGTGAAGCGTGGCCGTTGTTGCTGCTTGCGGCGGCGTACGGCAATTTTGCCCTGATAGGCATGGATCCGCACTTGACGCCCGCCGAGCGCGCGGCGCGTTATGCCGAAATCGAATCGATTCCCAACACGACCATTTCGTGTTTCATTGACCAGGAAAACATCGAAGATCTTATTCAGCATGCGCGCTTGATCATCGATGGGGAAGCACCTGGCGTTCAAGCAGGCCTTTCTTCCGATGCTGGTAGTTCCGAGAACGATTATTTGCGCGGAAAAGTCGCGCGCGCAGGTGTGCGCGGTGCGGTGGGAAACGTCGATGCCGAAATGGCGCGCGGCTGGTCGTCCAATTCTGGCACGAACCGGCGCAATGGCGTGCGCGTCTCTTTCTCAAGTGGCCCCATTCAGGGGTCATATGTGGAAGCGGGACGCTTGGGGCGCGACGCAACGAAGCTTCCGCCTTCGCAGTTGCGCCGCTATTCTTCTGATTCGGAAGAAGCGGTGGTGCATTTCGCCGATCACTCCGCGCATCTTTTCGATGGTACGAAGCCGGCAGTCGTTCTGTTTACGGCGGGTGTTTCGGGCAAGAGCAAGCCGGTGTGCCTGAGCTGGAAAAACGTAACGGAAGCGGCAAAATCCCTGAACAGCGTGATGTGCAAGCAAGGGCGCGGCGTTTGGCAGGCCGTGCTGCCGTTTTATCGCATTATGGGCTTGCAGGTGATTGTGCGCAGCATTTGCAATCGTTCCGCCTTCGCCGTGTACGAGTGCTTCCAGCCCGATACGCTGCTGCGCGATGTTGATCGGCTGGGTGCGACGCACATCGCGGTTGACGATGCCATGGTGGCCGAGCTGCTGATGTGCGAGAACCAAGCGGCGCTGCGGCGGTATAGCTGCCTGCTTTTAGGCGGGTCGGCGCTTGACCACAGCGTGATGTCGGCGTGCGCAAAGCGGCGCATCTGCGTATATGCGGGGTATGGTATTACCGAAACCGCAGGTCATATTGCTATTGGCCCGATTGATGACACGTTTGATGGCTCGCTTCGCTTGCTGCCTGGTTACGAGGTGCGTATCGAACAAGCGGCGCCAAGCGGATTTGGGCGTTTGCTGGTGAAGGGCGCCAGCGTGTGCGACCGATATCTGGGTATGCGCGGCTCCATTACGGTGAACGGTTTTTTGCCAACGGGCGACACCGCGAAATGCCACGCCGATCGCATTACCGTGCGGGGGCGTACCGATACCATGTTCCTGTGCGGCGGAAACAACGTTTTCCCTGATGAAATCAAAGAATTGCTGCTTGCCGAAAAAGGCGTGTCCGATGCGTACGTTTTCGGTGCGCCGCATGCCGCATTGGGCCAATGCCCTGTGGCATTCGTGGAGCGTAATGATCGAGGTCAGCAGGGCAGGCCGTCGAACAGGGATTTTGCTGCACGTCTTCGCTTGAATTTAGCAGCGCAGCTATCGACTTACAGCATTCCGCGGCACGTTTTTGCGCTGGATTCGTTTCCGCGCACGAGTGCGGGACGCGTGGATGAAACGCTGCTTGAGCGGTGCTGCAGCGAGCGTTTGGAAGTGGCGAAAGTGAAGCTGCACCATGTTGCGATGCCGCTTGCAAGTACGGCGAAAATTGGCGGAAAGGCGTGCAGGCAGCGCGAGTCGCTTTTGGTTGAGATTGTGGATTACATGGGGCGCACGGGCATTGGCGAGTGCGTAGCGTTTTCCAGTGATGATTCCGGCTTTGAAACGCTGAAGGATGCCGAGGAGTATCTGGCGAATGTGCTGGCGCCGCACGTTGTTGGCCAGGCGTTTTTGCACCCGGGCGAAGTTTTTTCCTGCCTTATGGAATGCCCCGATGCCCAACGGCACGTGCGTTCTGTTGGTGCGCTGGAGCCGGCGTTTTGGGACTTGTATGGCAAGGTGTCGGGCTTGGCATTTTGGCAGCTGATTGGCGGCAGGCCGTCCAGCGCTGATGGCTCGCAATGTCGCGTGCGTGCAGCTGCCGTGGTGGGTTTGGTGGATGCGCATGACACGGTAGAGCAGGTGTGGCGCTGCGTTGAGGCGGGCTATAGCTGCGTGACGCTTGATGTTTGTCCGGGTATGACGTATCAGCGCGTGCGTGCTGTGCGGCAGGTTTTCCCGGATTTGATGATAACGCTTGATGCGCATCGTAGCTTTACAGAAGAAACCGCAGATGAGTTGCGTGCTTTGGATGAGTTCAACATTTCTTGGATTGAAGAGCCGCTTGCGTTTGCGGGGGATGTTCCCGCAGCAGCCTCGCGCTTTATGGGTGGCGCGCGGG
>CAKUDT010000181.1 GCA_934645125.1 uncultured Eggerthellaceae bacterium | reverse complement strand
GGGCAGCTTTCGGTGATGGGCACGAACTCGGGTTCGCCATATACGGTGGCACTTGAGCTGAAGATGATGTTCTTCACGCCGTGTTCGCGCGCAACGTCGCACAGCACCAGCGTGCCGGTCAGGTTGTTCCAGTAATACTCGAGCGGCTTGTGCACGCTTTCGCCGACCGCCTTGAAACCGGCGAAGTGGATGATGGCGTCAATGTCATTCTCGGTGAAAATGCGCTCCATCGCTTCGCGGTCAAGAATGGATGCCTTATAGAATTTCAGCTGGTCATTGGAGCAATTCGTAATAGTGCGCACGCGATTCATGGCAACTTCGCTGGAATTGCTCAAATCATCGATTACCACCACGTTGTACCCGCGAGAAAGCAGCTCAACGCAGGTGTGGCTGCCAATGTAGCCGGCGCCTCCCGTAACAAGAATGCAGGTCTGGGATGGATCTTTCGCGAGCGCTTTATTTGCCATGACGAACTCCTTTTCGCAGTGCGAGCGGCGCGCCAGGTGATACGCTGCTCGATTTTTGTTTCGCAGGATATGGTATCAGTTTCGCCCGTGCGAATGTCAAGGGCGCGTGAGGCAAATGAAAAAAGCATGAAAGGGGAAGGGGAAGGTGAAGGCGAAGGCGCAGGCGCGGTTGTTGCATGCCGCGCTCACGCGGCGGACGGCTGGTGAAGGCGAAGCGGGCGAACGACAGGGAGAAGGGAAGGCGCGGGCGAAGGCTGCGCTCCCTTCCGGCTTTTCAGGTGGTGCCGGTAAGGCTGAGCAGTGGAAAGGCGAAAGTGCGTTGGGAAAGAGCGGGCGAAGCTGCGCGTTGGGAAAGAGCGAAATTCGAAGATTTCAAAAAAAGTCGTAAGTTAGATGTTGACAATTAGTGGATAAGGTCTAATATAAGTATCGGTCTGAAACACAGAGCAGGTCGCCAATGGTTACCCCCCCATCCATTGGCGATCTGCTCATATTATGGGGGTCTTTTGCGACTCTTTGCTCTGCGGCCTGGCTTTCACCCTAAGTCTTCCCTTGCTTTATGCCCCGAGATCACGCGTCCTTTTTGCCGCCTCTCTTATCTGGACCTTGTGTGCCCTTTTTCTCGTTTTTTGAGCCTTCCGCTTTGCCTTTCTTCCAGGGCCTTCTCCTGCCTCGCATCCTCGTCCCCGAAGCCACGTCTTCCTCTTCGATATCTTTCCCCCGCGTTCGTTCGCAACACTCCCTTGATGCATCGCGCGAAACCGTGGGGGTGCATATTCTGCCTGAGTGGTCGAGCGGCGCATCTTTCTCCTGTATAATTGCCCGAATAGGATAATCGACTAATGTTGGGCGAAGCGTGCGCCTGGCAAGCGAAAGGTATGCACCCGCGGGGGGCGGGGGAGAGGAGCCTTGCATGGATAAAACGGTTGCGATTATCGGGTACGGCACGGCGGCCGTGAATGCGATAATCGCGTTGCGAACGTCGGGTTTTCAGGGGAAGATCCAGGTGTTTTCCAATACGGAGACGCTTCCGTATAGTCCTATGATGACCTCGGCTTATGCTGCGGGCACGTGCGAACGCGAAGGCGTGTTCCCGTGGGATGCGTGCGATTTGAACCAGCTGGACGTCTGCGTTGTTGCGAATGCGCCAGTGACCAGCATCAATGCGGCTGCTCACACGGTCACGGCGGGTGGCGTTGAATACGCTTACGATGCGTGCTTGATTGCGTCGGGCGCGCATCCGGTGGCGCCGGTGGTGGTGCAGGACGCATCGGGCGCGCAGGATGCTTTCGACGGCTTCGATGCTGTAAAGCCGCTGGTTTTGCGCACGCTTGAAGACGCTGAAGCGCTGTATAACGCGTTGACCAGCGGAAACGATGTGCGCGTACTGGTAAGCGGAACGTCTATGGTCGGTTTGAAGGCCGTTGACGCGTGCCTGGAGCGCGGCGTTGACGTAACGCTTCTGGGTCGTGGCGAGCACGTTATGCGCCGCACTGCCTGCGATGAAATCGCCGCAGAGCTTGAAAACTACCTTGCGGAAAAAGGCGTTGACCTGCGTCTTTCGCAAGTTATGGAAGAGGCGCACCCTACGGAAAACGATCAAGTTCGCGTGACGTTCTCCAATGGGGACGTGTCCGATTACAGCCACGTGCTGTTTGCTCATGGCATTGTGCCTAATCTTGATTTTGTTCCTGTAGGTGCGCTTGACCAGGCTGTTTGCGATTGCTCGAGCGCCAATACGCTTGCCGCGGGCCTTCCTGTGGATGAGTTTATGCGCACGCAGCTTCCCGACGTATACGCCGCAGGCGATGTTGCGTGCGTGTTGAATAAGGCTACGGGTCAGCGCGTTGTTGCGGGCTTGTGGAAAGAGGCGTGCGTGCAGGGCGCTTGTGCCGGTCGCGCCATGGCGGCAGCGCTTCAAGGCAAGCAGCCGGTTAGCGAGGCGCGCTACGACGGCTTCGTCCCCAGCAACTCCATTACGGTGGGTGGTGCGGTGGTTCTTTCTGGCGGATCCATGGAGCTTTCCGAGCGCCGCTGGATGGATGTTGAGAGTCGCAACGGCTGCGTGATTGCAACGGTGCGCGAAGCGGCGAATGGTAGCGTTTCCGCAGATGAAACTGCTGATGCGAAGAGCGCGCGCTTGGTGGGTTACAACGTTTTTTCCGACAACGCCGATCCGGCAACAAGCCTTGCATACGACGAGGCCGCCATGCTGTATCGCCAGATGAATGCATAGGGGGCTGGAATAATGAGCGATCAAATTGAAAACATTCAGACGGCTGAGCAAACGGCTGAGCAGGTCCCGCGGCTAACGAATGCGGCAACGTATTGGAAGTTCATGGGCCAGTGCACCGAGTGCGGACATTGCCGCGAGACGTGCGCGTCCCTTTCGTGCGCGGGCTTGAATCTGGGACAGATTGCCAAGCGCATGTTGGCGGCTCAGCGCAAGGCGGCGCAGGCGCAGGCGGAAGGCGAAGCTGCAGAGGCACCCAGCTTGGCACAGGTCATTGCGGCCGATCCGAATTTGGTGCAGGCGGTGCGCGGCTGTTTCTTCTGCACGTCATGCCAGCAAACCTGCTTCGCGCATAACGACGTTTCCGAGCTTATCTATGCTGCGCGCATTGATTTCCAGAACCTGGGGCTTATTCCGCGTGATGCGTGGTCGAGCGTTTTGGTTGACCAGGAGTGGGACATCTTCACGGCGTATCGTGCCATTTGGGGCATTGGCTATGCCGATTTGACCAGGCATTTCGCAAGCGACTACGGTGAGGCGCAAACAGATTGTCAGATTGCGTTCTTCCCAGGATGCTCGCTTGCTGCATATGGCCCCGAGCTTACGCGTGAGGTTTTTGCCACGCTCGAGGAAGTGGGCGGCAAAACGACCATGATCGACCACTGCTGCGGATCTCCGCTGAAGAGCGCCGGGTTCTATGATCGCGCCGAGGCGCTGTGTGACAAGATTGCCGGCGAGGTTGCATCATCGGGAGCGCGCATTGTGGTGTGCGCTTGCCCTGGTTGCAAGAATGCCCTGATAAGCACCATGAAACGCAACAATATGGACGTGCAGGTGACCACGGTTTCCGAGTATCTTTTGGAGCAGGGGTTCACGCCCAAGCGTGATTGCAGCCAGCTTGCCATGTGCTTCTCGAAGTCGTGCCAGGACCGCGATGGCTCCTGCCTTGCTGCAACGCGCGAACTGCTTGGTGCGACCGACGAGCAAACGACGGTGTTTCACGGCTGCTGTGGTGCGGGCGGCGCGGTAAGCGCGTACGATTACAACCGCCAAGGCCAGCAGATCGATAAGAAATTGGGCTTTGCGAAAGACGGCGAGACGGTAGTTACCATGTGTCCCACCTGCACGTATACGTATGCATTCCAGCTGATGAGTGCGCCGCGTGCCCTTGGTAACGCGAACTACCTGGAGCTTTTGTT
>CAKUDT010000180.1 GCA_934645125.1 uncultured Eggerthellaceae bacterium | reverse complement strand
ACCGTACGTTTTCGTTTGCATACTATCCCATTTCACGCGTGAACGCGCAAAAAAAGGCGCCAGGTCGGTGTCTCGTGAATGTTCATAGGAAATCGTAACGTAGGAAGCCAGACATTCCGCGTCATAAAGCTCTTCTAAAAACGCGAAAACAAGCGCGGGATCAAGCGCATACGGCGGGTCAAGAAGGATAAGTCCAAACGGCTCGTGCCCCGACAAGGGCGGATGCGCCAGCACGTCGGTTTTGCGTACTACTGCACGCATTGCGTCGCAGCGTAGTTTCTTGATATTGCTCTCAAGCGTTGCCGCCGACTGCGGATCAAGCTCGTAGAACCACGCCTGCTTCGCACCGCGGGAAAGCGCTTCCAAGCCTAAAGCGCCCGAGCCAGCAAACGCATCGAGCACCGTAACGTCGTCGAACGTGTTCAGCGTACAATACAGGCTGCTCATGAGTGATTCTCGAATACGATCGATGGTAGGACGCGTTGTTTCACCATCGGGGGCAGCAATTGGAACACCCCTCCACTCACCTGCAATTATGCGCATATCCTAGCCTCCCATCACTTCGCGGTTGCCCCGCATCATACGCACTTCACGCGCCAGCGCCCGATTCTGCAAGCTTTCCAGATGCGGGTCGTCTTTCAAGATTTCCGCTGCATCCGCATGCGCAGCTTCAATCACCGCGCTATCACGAATAACGTTCACCAGCTTCAATGACGATGCACCGTGCTGCCGATTGCCCAAAATGTCACCTTCGCGGCGTAAGCTCAAGTCATAAGCTGCCAGCTCAAAACCGTCATCGGTGCGCTCCATGGCTCCCAGGCGGTCAAGCGCCACCGGCGTTTGCGCGTTCGATATCAAAAAAACCTGGGAAGGCAAAGTACCACGTCCCACGCGCCCACGCAACTGATGCAGCTGAGATAAACCGAAACGGTCAGCATCTTCCACAATGATGACGGTAGCGTTAGGCACATCCACGCCTACTTCAATAACGGTCGTGGCAACAAGAACCTGCACGTCACCGCGCCGGAAATCATCCATGGTCTTTTGCTTTTCCGCATTGGAGAGCTTTCCGTGCAAAAGCGCCACGTTGAAGTCATAGAAAACGGTATCTTGCAGGCGCTTTGCCATGCTGGATGCTGCCGCAATGTTCTCGCGCGCGAAATCGCTCTCGCCTTCAATGGTGATGCAAGAAAACTCGTAGTGGTCTTCCTGGTCTTCCTTCGTGCGTTGAGCACGCGTGTCGCGCTCTTCGGTAGTCAAGCCCACCAGTGGGCACACCACATAGACTTGCTCGCCGCGCTCAAGCGCTTCACGTGCCGCATCGTATGCTATGCTGCTCTCGCCCCTGGTCAGGACTTTTGTAGTGCGTTGCGCTCCCGCATGGGGTCGTTGCCGCAAATATGAAAGCGACAAGTTGCCGAAAAGCGCTAATGCAAGCGAGCGCGGGATGGGCGTTGCGGTAAGGTAAAGCGCATCGGGCGCCGAACCCTTCCCCAGCAAACGGGCGCGCTGCTCAACGCCGAATCGCTGCTGCTCATCAATGACGCACAAACTGCATGCAGAGAATACGACGTCGGGCTCTATGACCGCATGCGTGCCGAACAGCACCTGAATCTCCCCTGCTGCAAGGCGCTGCAGAATATCAGCGCGCTCGGAAGCAGGCGTGGCGCCCGTAAGAATCGCCCACGAAACATCCACCTGGTCAAACAAGCTGCCTAAACTTTGCGCGTACTGGCGCGCCAGCACTTCAGTCGGCGCCATCATAACGGCTTGATTGCCCGAATCAGCCGCCGCCGCAAGCGCGAACGCGGTTACAGCCGTTTTGCCCGTACCCACATCGCCCAACAGCAGGTGATTCGCGCACACCGGTTTCGCCATGTTTGCCAGAATTTCAGTTACCGCTTGCATCTGGTCTTGCGTGAGCGCAAAGGGCATCACCTCGAAGAGCTTAAGCACAGCCGGGCCATCGGTTGTGTGAGCAACGGGAACATGCTGGTCAGATAGATGCGCAGCGTCACTTTCCGCTCGAGCTCCCTCGAGCATGAGCGACAGCTCCAGCAGCAGCACTTCTTCGTAGACCAAGCGCCGGTGCGCAAGCCGCATGTCATCCATAGCCAGAGGAAAATGAATGGAGCGCAGCGCGTTGCGGCGCGACATCAAGCAATGCTTCTCGCGCAAAGGCAGCGGCATGAAATCCTCCATGCCGTCGGCTTCTTCCAGGGCATTTCCGATCAAGCGACGCATCCAAGCAGTCGAAATTTCAGCACAAGCCGGATGAGCAGGTATGATGAAACCATCAGCGCTTGCATTCGCGCTTGTGTTCGCGCCCTCAAGCGGCTCGATGAACGGATTTATCATGCGCTTGAAGCCGTAATCGAACTCGACTTTTCCCGCAACGGCAATATGCATATCCTGCGAAAGCGTATCCATAAGCCATGGCTGACGAAACGCCGTAACCATCATGACGCCCGTTTCATCAACCAGGGTAATCTCGACAAGCGCAAGTTTCGGCTTAGGCCGCTTCAGCTTCATTTCATGGATGCGCCCGCGAATCGTGCAGCTCTCGCCGATTGTTGCGGTGCGAATAGTTTCGACTTTCGACAAGTCAACGTAGCGACGCGGAAACAGCGTAACCAAATCTCGAACCGTTGAAACGCCCATCTTGCCCAAGGCTTGCGCGCGTTTCGGGCTAACCCCGGAAACCGATGACACACGGTCTTCCAGGTGCATAGTAGGCAAAGTGCGGTCAGCATTGCCAACCGCACTTGAACTGGTATCTTTCGAAGAAGAACGAACCATAGGCTCCCTTGCTTCTTGTTTGTTTCTTACGGGTATTGACGCGTATCTCAGCCACGTTGTTGGCTGCTACGCTCCCCCTTGGAAAGCGTCTTTTTAGACGAACTACTCCAAAGAGAACACGAGCGGGTACAACGGCTGCTCACCGCGCTGCGCGTCGATTTCAAGGTCGTCGTATTCCTGCTCGACCTTTTCGACCAAGGCGTCAAAGTCATCTTGGGAAAGATCTGCGCCCGCCAGAAGCGTCAAGTTATCCATATCTTCAGCTTCCATGGCTTTCAACAGCGCAAACAGAACTTCATCCAAAGACTGGCCAACCGCTTCAATCGAACCATCGGCAATGCCAATAACGTCGCCATTGTGGATGGGATTGTCGTGAGCATCCTTGGAATCCTTGATGGCGGTGGTAATTTCGCCCGTTTTCACTTCCGAGAATGCATCGGTCATGCTCTCGATGTTCGTATCCAAGTCGGCATCGGGGTCGGCGCCAAACAAAGCGCTGAACGACGCAGGAACGCTCTTCGTGGGAACAACGCCGCAAGGTTTCTCGGAGAGCTGCGCTGCGCTATTTGCAGCCATAATGATGTTGCTGTTGTTAGGCAAGATGATAACGGCATCGGCATTTACCTTGTTCACCGCATCAAGCAGATCTTTCGTGGAAGGATTCATGGTCTGTCCGCCGGACACAACCACGTCCACGCCCAAGCTCTTCAGAATCTGAGCATTGCCTTCGCCCGCAGCAACGGCAACAAAGCCGAGCGCCTTATGTTCGCCCTGCTCTTCGGCGGCAAGCTTCTCGGTGCGCTCTTCGCTTTGAAGCTGCATGTTGTGGATGAACACCTCGGAAATCTGACCGCGCTCCAGGAAGTATGCCAACACTTTATCGGGCGTGTTGGAATGAACATGCACCTTGAACTTGGGAGTTGCGCCTACGCACAGCTCGCAGTCGCCCATGGTAGCCAAAAACTCCAGAGCTTCGTCGGTATCAAGGACATCGGAATCAACCAAAAACTCATTGCAATAGCGATACGCCGAGCCTTCCCAGTCGTTAATCTGCTCGATTTCCACCTTCGGTGCAGCCGTGCGCGCGAACGCCAGCGTGTCAACAAGCACGCCTTCCTTACCGGTTAGCGCAGAAACGAACGCACCAATGAAGATAGAC
>CAKUDT010000179.1 GCA_934645125.1 uncultured Eggerthellaceae bacterium | reverse complement strand
TCCCCGCGCCCCTGGTTTGTGCTAGGTGCCGTTTTCGCAGGTAATATTGGTATTTTCTGCTGGTGGAGCTATGTGAGCCCTTGGTTTATGAACCTGGGTGGCTTTGAGAGCCAAGGTCTTCCTGCGCTGCTTATGCTGTGCGGCTTTGGTATGGTCTTGGGGTCGCTTGCGGGCGGACGTTGGGCGGATAAGATAACGCCCGGACGCATGGCGGCGGCTGGACAAGCGCTTTCGTGCGTGTCGTTGCTGCTCATCTTTTTCGTGACGGGTCCTTGGGCGTGCGCGGCGGCGGCATTTTTGTGCAGCTTCGCCATGTTCTCTATGAGCAGTCCCCAGCAGCTTTTGATGGTGAAGGTAGGCGCCGGTGGCGGCGAGATGATCGGGTCCGCGTGTGTGCAGGTGGCGTACAATGCGGCGAACGCGATAGGCGCCTTGGTGGGGCAGTCGGTGCTGAATGCGGGTGCCGCGTACAATTATCCCAGTTTGGCGGGTGCTCCGTTTGCGGCGATCGCGGCTGCGTTGCTGCTGGTCTTTGCGCAGCGATTCGAGTTTACTGCAGGAAGGGGCCGTGACAAGTGCGCTTCCCGTGCGGTTCGCGCTGGTCGCAGCTAATTATCCCTTTGTTCTTGCGAGGTTCTTTCGTTTTTCTTTGCTGTCTTCGTTAAGGGGTGCTTGTTGAAAAATAGCCCTTGAACTCGGGCTAATCGACGATAATCGGTGGTTTGCCCGTGCGGATGGCTTCGTTTCGGGGCATCGCAAGGAGTGTCTCGAAATGAGCCCCTCTGTTTCCGCAGGTCGGAGGGTATGTTGAAATCGGGTGCAATGTGGAGGTAAAGCCCAAACTACTCCCTATCGTCGATTTGCCCGAATTTGCACCTGCTTTTCCAACAACGGGTGCGCGATGAGCGCGAAACGGGGGTCTTTGCGCTCATCGCAATCAAAAACTGTTGCGACTGAATGTCGTCAGCGCGTTTGCTCAGTAAATAATTAGCTAACAACTTCGATTGGCGTGCCGGCGGTCACGGTGCCGCCTTTGATCACGCGTGTGAACACGCCTTCGTGCGGCATGATGCATTCACCCATGGTGTAATAAATAGCACAATGGGAATGGCATTCCTTGCCAATTTGGGTAAGCTCAAGAACCGCATCTCCGCAGGTGAATCGCGTGCCTAGGGGATATGATTTCAAATCGCCCAAGCCCTCGACGATAAGATTTTCGCCAAACGAACCGTTTTGAACATCGGCACCGCGCGCCTTGAACGCATCGATGGGTTCTTGCGCCAGAAGGCTTACCTGCCTGTGCCAATTGCCGGCGTGGGCATCGCCCGCAATGCCGAAATCGGGAACCAGGACAACGCTTTCAACCTCGGTTTTCTGAACACCTTTGACGGAGCTTGTGCAAACGGCCTTGACAACACCCATTTTTGCACCTTTCTACTGAGGCGACGCAACAGCTGCCACCTTGCTGCGCCCGGTGCAAAAACGAAAAACCACGCTCCGCTGCACGACGGATGACGTCAAAACGCCGCCTAACGATAAGGCACGTGGCTAACTTTGGCTTTCCATATTATAGCGCTTCAAGCACAATTGAAATTGTAAATGACAGTCTTTTTCTAGGAATTACATAGATTCGCCGTACTCCTACTCGAACGGCGCCCCCGCCGAGAGGGTCCTGCGGGTGTCGGGCTTGTAGTTCCAGCGCCACCGCGTCCGCAGTCTCAATCCAACGCGCACCCCCGAACAGCACCCTTTGTTGCCATTGTTTTCCCGTATGTAAATAATGTGATGCGCGTCGCATTATCCCCTCGTGCGGCGTGGTACAATCGGAAGGCTTTTCTCAAGGGCGCCTAAGCGCTTGAAAAGCAACCTCATAAGGGAAAACAAGGAGGAAAATAAGGGAATGGACAAAATTTTCAAGTTGAAGGAGAACGGCACAACCGTTCGCACTGAGATCATCGCCGGTCTCACGACGTTCATGACGATGGCCTACATCATCGCCTTGAACCCGAACCTTTTGGCGGGCTACGGCTTTACCGACGGCGGCAGGGACCTGTGGAACGCCGTGTTCCTGGCCACGTGTTTGGCATCCGGCATTGCAATGATCTGCATGGCGTTCATCGCCAACAAGCCGTTCTGCTTGGCGCCGGGCATGGGCCTGAACAGCTTCTTCGCTGTTGTTGTTGGAAACATTGCCGTTATCACCGGCGCAACGTATGTCGCTTCGTTCCAGGCGGCGCTGATTATCGTTCTGGCCGAAGGTATTGTGTTCCTGATTTTGACGCTGCTTAACATCCGCGAGAAAATCGTTGATGCCATTCCTTTGGGCGTGCGCATGGGTATTGCCCCCGCAATCGGCCTGATGCTGCTGAACATCGGTCTGGGCTCCAACGTGTACATCGCCAACTCCGAGGGCCAGCAGTTCTACGTAATGAAGGACTTCTTCGGCTCGCTGACGGCGTCGTTCGCCTCGCAGACCATGGGCGACGCATACCCCACCATGGTTCTTTCCGTTGTTACGATGTTCGTGGGTCTGTTCGTTATCGTGCTGCTGAACCATCGCGGTGTGAAGGCTTCCGTTATCATTGGCATGCTGGTCGCAGCCGTGATTTACTGGATTGGCCAGGCCACGGTTCTGGGCCAGGACCCGTTCGCATCGCTGAAAACCGCTTCCTGGATTCCCGCGTTCAACAGCATGTTTGACTTGACGTTCTTCAAGTTCAACTTCGCCGGCTTCCTGCAGATCGGCTGGTTCACCGTTATCACCTTGATCATCACGTTCTGCATGATTGACATGTTCGACACCATTGGCACGCTAGTCGGCACCGCGTCGCGCGCAGGCATGGTGGACGAAGAGGGCAAGATGCCCCAGATGAAGGAAGCGCTGCTTTCCGACTCCATTGGTACCTGCGTGGGTGCATGCACGGGTACGTCTACCGTTACGACGTTCGTGGAATCCGCATCGGGCGTTGAGGCGGGCGGCCGTACGGGTCTTACTGCTCTGACCTGCGGTATCATGTTCCTGCTGTGCATGTTTATCGCGCCGATCGCGGCTGTTATTCCGGCTGCGGCAACGTCGTCGGCTCTGATTTACGTGGGCGTTATCATGCTGCAGGGCCTGAAGAGCGTTGATCTGAGCCAGATTGAGCAGTGCGTTCCGGTTGCTCTGATGCTCATTGCAATGCCCGTTTCCGGCTCCATTGGCCACGCAATCGGCTTGGGTCTGATCTCCTTCAGCGTTATCAACATCTTCACGGGCAAAGCTGACAAGAAGTACATTCTGACGTATGTTTTGGCGCTGTTGTTCCTGGTCAAGTTCTGCTTGGTGGCATAAGGGACTAAGGGTTGCGAAGGCACCGGCGAACCAGAGATGGCGCCAGTGGCGCCGCGAAGGCGTTCGCGCTGCTGCGAAGGCGCTGTGCTGCGCGCTCTTGCGAAGGCGGTGCGAACGCGGCGTGCTACGCGAAAGCACGAAACTGCGAAGCCGCACCAAACAATTCAAAGCATTATGGCGAAGACCCGCTTCGGCGGGTCTTCGTGCGTCTTGCGGGTGCGCGACTGCTTGCGCGATGGACCTGCGCCGCGCAGTGTGCCTCTGTGATGTGGATCCATGTCGATCGGTTTTACGACCCAACCAGCGCGCTTCTGCGTTGTAAGTCGCTCTGAGCGCGGAATTCTTCGCGTGCAAGGCGGGGCTTGTGGCTTTTGCCTGGGGAAAGAGGCGGCGCGTTCGTGACTTTTGATGCATAGGGTAAAATAGTCGGACGTACACATTAAAGCGCAGCGACGCTTCGCAGGGAAAATGAGGGTACATGAGCGACCGCTTACGCAACAACAACGATAATCACTATTCCGACGCTCGCTTTTCTCGGGACGCTTATTCGAGCGACCCGAGCGGGCGTTTTTCTTCTCGGGACCAGGTAGCGCGACGCTCCCCGTCGCGCGGCAGCCAATCGCGTGACGGG
>CAKUDT010000178.1 GCA_934645125.1 uncultured Eggerthellaceae bacterium | reverse complement strand
GTCTTTATCACCAAAGGCGCCGGTTCCAGCGCCGCTGGGTCATCGCTTATGCCCGCGCTTTGAGCAAGCCGCTGCTCATCGGAGCCCAAAACAGCCATGGGCCGGCCGGGCAGCATGCGAAGCCCCCGGCGCACCCCCCGCTGAATCGCGTCGAACAGACCCGCAGGAAGCGAGGTGGCGCTTCCCACCTCCAACAGCAAGTGAGGAATACCCGTATCATCGCAAAGCTGCGAGCGGTTTTCTTGTGCGACCTGCGCATTTTTCAGTACCTGCTCTAAAACCCACCGCGCTTGAGGATTGCTTTCGTTTTCGATAGCACGCTCATACGCGCGCTTTTTATCATCCGAGAACGTTGAAGCCGCTTGCACCAGCGCATCGGCCACCCGCGATTCCATCGTACGCGCGTAGACGCTGCTGGCGAACGGCTCGGTCGTGGCAGCCACGAGCGATTCCGCAGGCACGGCGATCCCAGGCAAGCTCGCAGGCGAAGTCACCTGCGAATCCACAGGCGCGGCTTGCTCAAACAAGGTTGCAACCTTGGCAGCCGATGCGGCACCCATGCCCGTTACGACTTCAGCTGCTTCGACAGCTTTCGCCTTGCCGCAAACATTAGCGCTTTTCATACAGCGACTCACCTCCTGCAGCCGCAACAACAACGGGAAAATCGTGCACTTTCAGGCGATTCATAGCTTCCATGCCCAAGTCAGCGCCGAATACCACTTCGCAATCTTCTATGCATGCGTTGAAAAGCGCCGTAACAGGCGGCGTTACCGCATACACGGCGCCTTCGCGGCAAAGCTTGTGCACCGTTTGCTGGTCAAGGGCGCCTTTGCCGATATGCATCAGAACCCCCTGCTTGGCCAAAGGAACCATGCTTTGCAAGATTTCCAACTTATTGCTACTCGTCGGGCCCACGCCCGCCGGACTAACCGCCGTATGAAACACCGCGCTTCCCCGCAGGTCAAGACCACAATACGAAGATTTCGCGCACGCCTCCACCAAACGAGGCAGCACGGCATCGCGCCCCGTATAAAGAAAGCCATCAAGAAGAAGCATGTCGCCCACCCGCAATGACCGAATTTCCTCTTCAGTGGCGGGAAGATGCAGCCTCTTCGGCTCCCTGAATGATTTCTGCTCCATGCTCGTGGTTCCTTCTCCGCCCAATCTCCAAGCTTGCCTTTGCGGCGCCGGCCTTCGCGCGAAACGCCTTTCCATCCTGCGCATCATATCGCAATAGAGTATAATATTTTAGTTTAAAACTTCGGCAGATAATCTCTTGTCAGCAGGCAATTGTTCACCGATTCGGCTTACGGCGGACAGGAGCGCACGGGAAAGGACTCGCTTGATGGAATCGCGCAATGAGCAGCGGCTGAGCGATGCACAGCGCGCCACCATTGCAGAGCATCTTGCGCGCGATAACCGCGCCCATGCAAGCGCTATCGCACCTGCCGTACATCCGCGCAACACCATCTACACGCGCTACGTGAAGCGCCTCTTCGATATTGTTATTTCGGCGTTTGCGCTGGTTATCACATCGCCTATTAATCTCGTTCTTGCTATTGCGACTTTTTTCGACGTGGGGCGCCCGCTCCTTTTCCACCAAACGCGCACAGGAAAAGATGGGGAACCGTTCCATATTACGAAATTCCGCAATATGACGAACGAAACCGATGTTCACGGCGTGCTGCTGCCACCCAAGGAACGCATTACGCGCTGGGGACGGTTCGTGCGAAAGACATCGCTTGATGAGCTGCTGAATTTTTGGAGCATTTTCAAAGGCGACATGAGCCTTATTGGTCCGCGCCCCCTTATCGAGAAGTACCTGCCCCGTTATTCCGACCGGCACATGATGCGACACGCGGTGCGTCCTGGCCTGGAGTGCCCCATTTTGGATGAATCGATCAAGGAGCTTTCCGGCTGGAATCAGCGCCTTGAAAACGACGCCTGGTACGTTGAACACGTCAGTTTTGCCGTGGATGCGAAAATGATTGCCGCCCTGGTACGCATGGTGTTCGACCGCAAACAAACAAAATCGCGCAGCCTGGCGCAACGCGGATCGTTCATGGGCTACGACAAGAACGGCCACGCCATCGACCAAACGGAAATCCCCCTGGAATACCTGGCGCTCGTGCAGCGGGAAGGGGAAGGCGTCGCAGCGGACGCGGGCGCAACCAAGACGCCCTGCGCAACCCACCCCGCGACCGACACGCACCCGAAAAAACGCATTGCCCTTTTCATCCGCGGCTTCCATCATGGCGGCATCGAGAAAGTATTCGAATCGTATTTCACGCACATGGATCTTTCCCCTTTCGAGATTCATGTGATAACGCATCTTGAAAACGACCCCGCACGCGCGGAGGTCTTTCGCTCCATGGGCTGTATTATTCACGAACTTTCCCCTGTTCATGGGCATAAATTGACCACGCGTAACTTGAAAGAGTACCGCGCTTTGTTCAAGAACAACGCTTTCGACGTAGTGCACAACAACATGCCAGAAAACTTGCTGCCCCTTCATTTTGCGAAAAAAACAAACGTTCCCGTGCGCATTCTCCACGCTCATAACAACTATCGTGCAAACTGGAAGAGCAAAAACCTGCTGAAGCAGAAGGCATTTGCGGCAGGTTTCGCCCTTAACGCTGCACAGGCAACACACCCGATTGCCGTAAGTCGCGTTGCCGCGGAATCCGCCTTTGGCGCAAAACATGCACAACAGGCATTTTTGCTTCCGAACGCCATTGACGTACGCCATTTTGCATTCAATGAAGAAATGCGTGAAAAAATGCGCTCCGAACTGGGGATAAGCAATAAGATCTGCCTTGGCCACGTGGGGCGCTACGAAAACGATGCGAAAAACCAGGAATTCGTGCTGCACGTTTTCCACGATTATCTGGCGGTTAACCCTCAAGCGCACCTCCTTATGATTGGCGATGGCCCCCTGCGCGGCCAATACGAAGAACTCGCATGCTGTCTTGGCATAAAAGGCCAGGTCACTTTCACGGGCGCAGTGAAAAACGTCGCTGATTATCTGCAAGCTATGGATGTCTTTCTTCTTCCTTCGCGCAAAGAAGGGTTTGGCATTGTCGCACTTGAAGCCCAGGCATGCGGGCTTCCTTGCCTTGTTTCCACGCAGGTACCCCAAGAAGTTGCCGTCACGTCGCTCGTGAGCTTTCTTGACATCGATCAAGGCACCGAAGAGTGGATTAACACACTCACCTCCCTGTTTGATCGCGCCCCCGCGCCAGACCCCAGTTCGGCAGCAGAGCCAAGCTCCAATCCAGCCACCGAACAGACAACTTCGCCAGCCCCTTCGCCTGCCCTCCCTGGGCAAAACAAAGGCAATCGTCTTGAATTCAACCAGCAAGTGCTCCAGGCAGGCTATGATATTACCCAGAACGCTTCTCTTTTATCCAACTTATACAGAAAAGGCCAGTTCACAGCATGAGACATCATCGACACAATCCGGATTATCGCTTCGTGGAAAACCCGGTCAACTTCAATAAGCACACCGACAAGCAGCTGCTGCAATATTGTCTGGGCGCCACTATGTATATGCCCGCCACGTACGATTTTTTGGACAAAATCATCAACGACAAGCTGCCCGGCTTAACGTCCATCGTGCTTGATTTCGAGGACGCTCTTGATGAAACAAAGTTAGCACCTGCGGAAGAAAACGTCCTTGACCTGCTGAAAGAGATTAGCGCACGACTGGAAGCCGGCACGCTTTCCGATGATGTTGTGCCCCTTATCTTCTGCCGCGTGCGCAATCCACAGCAGTTCCGATCGTTTGCGCAGCGTCTTCATCCCGAACATTTGCGTGCGCTCGCCGGCATCAACTTCCCCAAGTTCAACGCGGAAAACGGCATGGCATACTTGGAAACGCTTCGCTGGATCAACGATACACTTGGCGACATCGTGTACGGCATGCCCATTATCGAGGACCAAAGCATTGCCTTCATTGAAACACGCAC
>CAKUDT010000177.1 GCA_934645125.1 uncultured Eggerthellaceae bacterium | reverse complement strand
TTGCTGCCATAGGAAGCGCTTCGGTGACCCAGAGCAAAACGCCCGCCACCAGAATAGTCATGACCATGCGGACTTCATAGGCCAAACCCGCCGTTTCGGGGGCAAGCGCTGCTGCCGCAATAAGCAACGCAGCAACAACAAGAACAACCACGTTTCGCGGTCTGAACGAAACGGGCTTCATAAGCTCCGACATGTATCCTCCCCTTTTGGATAGTCTTGAGTGTCGTTTGGGGTACGCAGAATTTCTTCTTCTACGCCCTGAGAGCTATGACCAATTCGCAGCATTATGCCATATCGTTGGTCATTTTCAATAAGTGTTTTTCAAGAATAAAGGCTTATCACGCAGCACATTTGCAAACCATTTGCGCAACCTGCAACGATTCCTCCGTACTCCGCAAAAAGCCCTTTACGGGAAGGGGGAAGGCAAAATGCCCTCCCCCTTGCATCGAGTAATTAACGCATTACCCCTGCGACGCTCTTAGAGCGCACCCATCATCGGCGGAATGACCAGCAGGCATACCGAGAACACCACAAACGTAATGATCGTGGTAGGCAAGCCGCCCTTGAACATTTCGCCAAACTTGTAGTACCCACGCGAGTAAGAAACCAGCAACACGGAGTCCAACGGAACCAGGAAGCACAGTGCGCACCACAAAGCCAGCATCAAAGCCGTTGCGGTGTAATTGCCACCTACGGCACCGACCAGGCCAAATACCGGGGCGCATACCAGCGCGGCCAGACCAGGGCCCGAGGGGAAGAAATTGTGGATGATAGCCAAAGCCACGGAGATGATAAGGAACAGAACCAGGAAGCTCATGTCAGCCGTTACGGACAGCAGGATGTCAACGATCCACGCAACAGCGCCCGAGACAGACATTGCCTTTACGATGCCGTTGATGGAAGCCATCATAAGCAGAATCTCCCAGGGGCTTTCCTCGCGGTATTCCTTCATGGTGATCATGGAAGTACCCGGCAGGAACAGGAAGCCCAAAGCCATCAGAGCAACAAACGTGGTGTTCAGAACAGGCAGCCAAGAGCTCAAGATCCACAGAACAATAGCAACCAGGATAACGCCAATGTTGAACTTCTCTTTGAACTCCATAGCAGGCATGGAATCAACATCGGCCAGGAACGTGTCAATTGCTTCTTGAGAAAGCGGTTCAGGTTTGTAAACCTTGATCAAGGCAATCCAAGTAAGCACCAAGGAAATCACCACAGGAATAATGGTGTAGCCGAACCACTCGGCAAACGTGATGGTCATGCCAACGGTGGACTCCATCAGGCCCAAAACAACAACGTTGATGGGGGTGCCGGAAGGAAGCAGGCAGCCACCGAACATAACAGCAAACGGGATTGCCATAGAAATGCAGCGACCCAGGTTGGATTCGCCCGGAACAGCGCCCTGCGCATCAAGCAGCGTGATTGCAAAGGCCATCATGATTGCGGTCAAAGCAATGTTGGACATGCAAACAGAAATGATAGCGGAAACAATCATAAAGCCTAAGATAATCAGGTTCGTGTTGCCCTTCGTAATCTTGATGATCTGGGCAATCATGCGCTTGGGGAACGTGGAAGCGCTCAAGAACGTGGTGAAGCCGAAGATACCAATGAACATCCACAGAGCGCTGCTGAATGTTGCAGCCCAAATGTCGTTGTACTTCGCAATTCCCAAGAAACCGCACGCGCCCACCATCACCAAAGACGTGATAGGAAGCGGAAGCGCTTCAGTGGCCCACATAACCACGGCGGCCAGCAAAACCATGATTGCGGTTTGGCCTTCGCGGCTTAATTCAGGCGACCACAAGGGGCCGAACTGGCCAATCAAGACCAAAACGAGTGCGACAATAATCCAGATGTATTTCATCGTGGTCTTATTGCCTTTAGCATTAGATGCCATTTTTCCTCCTAAAATGAGCAGTCAGTGGGCCCTGCCGGCCTGGCAAGGCCCTCCCCTTTTATATAGCTACTCTACGTAACGTTGCTTTATGCAACCGTTGCGAAGATGTCACCCAACACAACGTCTTCTTCAGACGTATCGGCAACCAAGGTCTCTTCCTGGTAACCTTCAGCGGAAAGAACAACCTGGTATGCCTCGTTGCCCAGCTCCTTGAAGCGGAACTCGCCGAAGTCGTCGGTCTTCAGAGCAGCAACTTCTGCACCAGAAGCATCGATCAGCTTGGCATCGGCGCCAATGAGCACTTCGTTCTTCTGGCGATCAACGAAGCAGCCGTACACCCAGCGCTTGGGGTAGTTCATGTAGTACACGTGAGAACCTTCGCAAGACGGCTCGGCGTTTGCAGGAATCTCTTCCTCGTCAACGAAGGTCAAAGCGCCCGTTGCGCAAATGTCAACGCAACGCGGAACAGTCCAGCCGTCGTCCAGCAAGTGAGCGCAGCCCGTGCAACCCTGGGGAAGCTGGAGCTCTTCGTTCCAGTACACGCCCTCGAACTTCTCGGCAATGTCCTTGCGGCCCTTTGCCTTCTCGGTGTCAAGAACAATCAGACCGTCTTCGCGCTCCATAAGCACTTCAGGAGCGTACTCGCGGATCTTCTCGTTCTGAGCGCCCATAACCGGCTTGTAGTTGATTTTGACCTCGGGCACTTTGCCGCGGTCTTCCTGCTCAAGCTTGCACCAGAACTGACCGGAAACGGGCTGCTTAGCAGCATAAGGAGACCAGTCGTTGCCGCAATGCTCATCTTTGCAGATGAACTGGCAGCCATAGCAGCCATTGCACAGGCTGGCGTCAAACAGAAACTTCTTCATGATTAGCAAACCCCCTCGAGTGCTTTGCTGATTTCATGGCTTTCGCCATCCATAATTGCGTCCCAAACGTTGGTGCCAGACTCAACGGTGTAGTGATCCTTCTTGAATGCCTCCGGATACTCAGCCATCAGAGCGTCGATGTCGATCTTCTTCAGGCCAACCAAGTAGCCGCCGGTTACTTCGCCTGCAGCGTTTTTGGAAGAAGTGTTGCTCGGAGCAATCAGGTTGTTCGCGCCACCGCGGTCAATTCCGCCGTAACCAGGAACAATCGGATCGGTCTCGGCGCCGTGGTCCTGATATACCGCGCCCGGCATAATACGCTCGGTCACGTATGCGCCGCCCAAAACGGTACCGCGCTCGTTGTACACGGCAATAATGTCGCCGGACTTGATGTCGTACTTCTCGGCATCAACAGGGTTAACCCAGATGGGCTCGTAAGCGTAGCCGTCCTTGCCAATAACCTTGCAGGTCTCAACTTCGCGGATCCATACGCAGTCATCGTAGTTTGCATGGATGCGCCAACGCGGATGGTTGGAAACCAGCAGGAACGGGTACTCCTTTGCACGGTCGCAAGAAATACGCTCGTGATGGCTCTCGGATTCCTCAATCCAGTGAGCAACAATCGGGCGCTCCTTGTCATCGGGGAAGAAGTTGGCCAGGCCCATGGAGTAGAACTCGATCTTGCCCGTGGGGGTTTCCAGCGGGTTGGCTTCGGGATCCCCGTAGAACTCGATCATGCCAGCGGGTTCATCTGCCCAGCCCTCGCGGGTCGGCATGGTCTGGTAACCCTGCTTCTTGATGAGCTCCAGGTCCTGCTGCTCTTCGGGAAGACCGCAGCCTTCGTAACCGATCTTGATCCACTCTTCTTCGGTCAGGCCGCCCGAATAGTTCTCGGCACAGTCTTCGTAGATGCCGCCGTACTTCTCCAGCTTCTTAGCAACTTCCCACACGCACTCGTAGTCGGAAAGGGACTCGCCCACGTGATCAATTGCTGCTTCTTCCCAGATAATCTGGTTGAACTGGCCCGAGTAAGTGTCAACGCCAAAATCGTTGAGCTCCAGCTTGGTGGAAACCGGCAGAATGATGTCGGCGAACAGCGTATCGTTTTCGAACCAAGGATGCTGAACCAAGAAGAACTCCAGGTTGGGGTTGCGCAGTGCATCCTGGAACTTGTTGCCGCCGTTCCAGCAGGTGGACCAGCAGGGAGTGTCGGACCAAATCATCTTGATACCGG
>CAKUDT010000176.1 GCA_934645125.1 uncultured Eggerthellaceae bacterium | reverse complement strand
TAACCTGCCTGCTGACCTGCAGTTTCTCTCCCAGCGCTTGTCCGGCGATCGGCTTTGACGCCTCTTGCAGAAGCGAGACGATTTGCGCGCGCCGGACATCACCAGTAATGCTCGGTGCGCCCAACGGTGCTGGCTGCCCCGCCGGTGCGTCGGCACTGGGCGCGGCACTATCGGGCGCGGCGCTCATTGCGGGCAACGCAGTTCGCGCGGCACCCGAAGCCTCTCCTGGCACCGCGCCCGCTCGTGCGGCCACCGCGCCGACTATTTCATTAGCTACTCCGACCTGTTCTTTATCCGCGTGCTCCATTACGCCTGCTCCAGCTTCATATCGCCGTCTTTGATCCATCCTATTTTGCGCAGCAACTGAGCGAAAATCCAAGACAAAATTGCCGGCAGAACAATGCAAATCAGAACGAGGCCCGCCCAATCAAACGCCGTAATGCTGGCCATGGTGCCCGCTTCGATGTTAGCAAGCCAACCCGTGTACACGCCCAAGGGGCCTACCATGCCGCATGTTCCCATGCCGCTCGAGATTGCGGCGCCGTCCATGGTCATTCCGAACAGGCACGTTGCAACAGGACCCGTTATGGCCGATGCAAGCGTTGGCGCAATCCAAATGCGCGGGTTTCGCACGATGTTTCCCATTTGCAGCATAGAGGTTCCCAGACCTTGAGAAATCAAACCACCCCAGCGATTTTCTTTGAAGCTGATAACGGCAAAGCCGACCATCTGCGCGCAGCAACCAGCAACAGCAGCGCCACCAGCCAGGCCCGTAAGGCCCAGAGCAGCGCAAATGGCGGCAGAAGAGATGGGCAGCGTCAACGCAACGCCCACAATAACGGAAACAATGACGCCCATTGCGAACGGCTGCAGCTCGGTGGCCCACATAATCAGGGCGCCCAAAGAGCTTGCTGCAGCACCAATGGGAGGAGCAATCAGATAAGAAAGCCCGCAACCCACGAAAATTGTCACGAACGGGGTGACCAGAATGTCAATGCGCGTGGCGCCCGACACCAGCTTGCCGCACTCGCTAGCGATAATCGCAATGACCAACACCGCTAACGGACCACCCGCACCGCCCAGCTGATTTGCTGCAACACCAACGGCAACCAGGGAAAACAGCACAAGCGACGGCGCTTTCAAGGCATAGCCGATTGCAATCGCCATAGCGGGGCCCGCCGCCGATTTCGCAAACGTCCCAATGCCAACTAAAAGCTGAAGACCCAGCTGCGTTCCCAGCGTTGAAAGAATGGTGCCCATAAGAAGCGATGCGAAAAGACCTTGCGCCATAGCGCTCATCGCGTCAATCAAGTAGCGTTGTACCGAAATTTCTACGCCCTTGCGTTCGAATAAATCCTTTACGGTTTCCACGTGATGCTCCCTTATCTTCGTTTTATTGGTTTTTGGTGAGTATATACAACTGTCTTGTCACATAACATGACAATAGTAAAGAAATACGCAAAAGGATGCAAAATGATGAATAAGCGTGAAGGGATTGCCGGAAAAAAGATGGAGACACGAACATTTGGAATGAAGCAGATTCGGTAAAAGAATGCACACGAAGCCCGAAGGCAATGCAGAGGCCTTCCCCGAACAGGGACCTCCCTTGCGCCGTTGCTCTCCAAAAAAGGAACGGCTACCGAGGAAGCGCAATCTCCCCATGCTGCTCAACGGCGTCGAACGGAAGCGCGCTCACCTGACTAGAGGAACCCCTCTTGCCGCGTTCGATGCGCACCACAACTTCGCGACGATCGTAATCTATCATAATGACCTGGCGAAACGACCGGCCAGAACTATTATGGAGTAGCATGCCAGGCTCAAGCTGATCGATAACCGCTTTAGTCAAGCGATAATCTTTCACGTTCATTGCAGCCCTCCTGGATGCTTCTTTTTTATTTATTCTCATGCGACTATTATATAGGAATTAATCTATTCGTATAATAAAATAATTGGGGGAAATCCCACAAAGGAACCTCCCCCAATCGAAGGAAGCGTCAGTCAGCGCGTCGGCCTGCTCTTTCGTGACTAGGGCAACGAAATCCTGGGTTTCGCTTTCCACGAACATGTCTTCGCCATTCATAGCGATAATCGTGCCCTCAAGGACGCCTTCGGTGTAAGTCACCTTGTAGTAGCCGTTGGCGAAGGGTTCGGCGGAAACTTTGAATACCAGAGGCGCAGCAACGGTGATGGAATCGGTGCCCGTCCAGTACGGCTTGCCGGCCGGGTGCGCAGGACACGAGCGCGAGCTGCAACCCCGCTATTCAAAGCCCATTTCTGCGATTTGCTCTTCGGTCATGCCGAAGTAATGCCCAACTTCATGGATAACCGTGGTGAACACCTCGTCAAGAATGTCGTCTTTCGTCCCCTCAAGACGCTCATGCGGTCCCTTGAAAATGACGATGGTATCGGGGATGTCTCCGTAGCAGTTCCCGTAGTCGTTTCCGCGCTCGGTCAGAGGAATGCCGTCGTAAATGCCCAGCAGATCGCCATCTTCGGCCTCGGTCCCCCATTCTGCGTCGGCAAGTTCTTCGGGCGTTGGCTCGTCGCGCACCAGAACAACAACGTTTTCCATAGAGTCAATCAGGTCCTGCGGAATGGAATCAAGCGCATCCTGAATTGCCAGTTCAAATTCTTCATCGGTAAGGTTGACCATGATCTTCTCCTGCGTTCTACAATCCTGCATCCGCGCGAGATTGCGGTTCTGCACTCACGATCTGCAACTCTGCATTCTCCCCGCATTCCGCGGAAATTATCATCACAATAACACAACAACAATAAGGGAAGCGGCACTAGAAGTCCACCCAGCATTTGTAGTGGTGTATGGCATTGTGCAATTGCATCAAACAAAGCCGCGAAGAGACCGCCGACCGCAAACCTAAAGAGTCGGAAAGACACGGAAATCACCGATTAATAGATAAAAGCACTAGATTGAAAATGAATTATCCGATAGAATACGCAGATACGCCAGTGTGGCTCAACGGTAGAGCAACTGATTTGTAATCAGTGGGTTGCGGGTTCGATTCCTGTCACTGGCTCCATTGAAAGCGCAGGTCAGGATGTAAAAATCCTGACCTTTTATTTTTTCCGAAGTATAAAGAAAAGCGGCAAAACGGGTTAAAAACGGTATAGATGTATGCCAGATGTGCACCAGGTCGCATCAAATCGCATCACCTATAAGCACAGGAAATGGACGATAAACGCTTTTGGAAACGACGCTTGTCCAAGGCGAACACGACCAGACACCAGAAAAAAGGCCAACGATGATTTATATAAGAGAATTTGAATTCTATGAATCCGAAGGCTTCACACTTGCAATCCCATGCGATATGGAGGGAGGCACGTTCGGCAAAAACCTGGAAGAAGCAGCGCAATCCGCTGCGGACTGGCTGAAAGAAACCATCGAGAGCGACTTAGCTCATGGGCTTATCCCGCAAGGCGGGAAACTTGGACACGAGCCCAGCCACAACGGGCGCATCATTGCAATAGCCATAAATTACAACCCCGAGTAAACCAATGCTGTAGCAGCAAATGCTGCACGAACTTGACGCACAGATGGCGCAACGTTTGTACCAAATGCGCATAATTCTGCGCCTGATGAAAATATGCGCCACCCGCACGATATCTCCGTCCAACGCCACCAAAGCTATATAATTATTTACGAAAAGCAACCGGTATTCCTTTGCCGCCAACTCCGTCAAACGACTCAAAGCGAAAACATCCGGCGACGAACAGAACAAATCTATCTGTCGATCGAACTCATCCATGAAATTCTTGGCCGCTTGAGGGCTTCGTCGCACATCAACAAGTACGAAACAATTTCTTGATAATCGCGCTGCGCCTGGGGAAGGATGATGCATTTACAGCCCATATTGGAGCCTCATTTTCGTGGAAAAATCATCGCAGCTCTCGTATTCCCCGCGTGCATGCTCCCCCTCCGCCACAAGAATCCTGCTGAGCAATTTTGCTTTTGATATCTCCTCAAGCTCAGCCTTTCGCCGATCTGCGCT
>CAKUDT010000175.1 GCA_934645125.1 uncultured Eggerthellaceae bacterium | reverse complement strand
GCGATCCACGACCCGTTTCGTAGGCATCCTTGATGCCCTTGCGGCCCATAATAATGCCGCCCGTGGGGAAATCGGGGCCAGGAAGAACCGTCATGAGCTCTTCGGTGGTTACTTCAGGGTTGTCAAGAACCATGCAGGCGGCGTCGATCGTCTCGCCCAAGTTATGGGGTGGAATATTCGTTGCCATACCAACGGCAATGCCATTCGAACCATTGACCAGCAAGTTTGGGAAGCGAGCAGGAAGAACCTTGGGCTCTTGCAAGCTTTCATCGTAGTTCGGTTGGAAATCGACCGTCTCTTTATCCAGGTCGCGCAACAGCTCCATGGCCGCCTTATCAAGGCGCGCTTCGGTATAACGCATAGCTGCAGCGCTATCGCCGTCAATGGAACCGAAGTTTCCGTGACCATCGACCAAAGGAACGCGCATGCTGAAGTCTTGCGCCAAGCGCACCATGGTGTCGTAGATTGCCGCGTCGCCGTGGGGGTGATATTTACCCATGCAGTCACCAACGGGGCGCGCCGATTTCACATGCGGCTTGTTCGGCGTGTTACCACTTTCGTACATTGCATACAAAATACGACGATGAACAGGCTTCAAACCATCGCGGACGTCAGGCAGAGCACGCGAGACAATAACGCTCATGGAATACTCCAAGAATGACGTGCGCATCTCGCTGCCAAGTTCGGTGGTGCGAATTTTCAGATTATGCTGCTCGAAACCACTTGCTTCGGTTTCGGTTTCTTCTTGTTCCCCTTGAGGGTTTTGAGATTCATTTATTTCGTCAGCCATTTCTCACCCTCCTTAAATATCCAGATAACGGACGTCTTTTGCATGGTTCTGAATAAACTGCTTGCGCGGTTCAACTTGATCGCCCATCAGCTCGGTCACCACAAGCTCTGCCATAGCGGCGTCATCAATGCTCACCTGAACAAGCGTGCGGTTCGTGGGCTCCATAGTAGTCTCCCAAAGCTGCTCGGGGTCCATTTCACCCAGACCTTTATAGCGCTGGACATCGTATTTTTCAGGGTCAGCCAGCTCAGACATATGCTGCTTGAGCGCCTTTTCGTCAAAAATGTACTTCTCAACCTTGGGTGAGCGCGAGTTTTTCTTCTTCAGGCCGAACAGCGGCGGCTGCGCACAATATACGTACCCCAAGCGAATAAGATCAGGCATGTAACGATAGAAGAACGTCAGAAGAAGGCAGCGAATATGTGCGCCGTCAACATCGGCATCGGTCATGATGATGATGCGGTGATAGCGCGCCTTGCTTGCATCGAATTTCTCGCCGATGTTCGTTCCAATGGCGGTAATCAGCGAAGAAATGGTCTCCGATGACAATGCGCGGTTCTGACCAGCGCGTTCAACGTTAAGAATCTTACCACGCAACGGCATGATAGCTTGATGCTTACGATCGCGCGCCTGCTTTGCGGAACCACCTGCGGAGTCGCCCTCTACAATGAAAATTTCGGAAAGGGAAGGATCCTTGCAGGAGCAGTCCGCCAGCTTGCCCGGCATAGAGAATGATTCCAAAACGCCTTTACGTGCAGTTTCGCGTGCTTTACGAGCAGCTTCGCGTGCTTTGAGCGCTTGAGCGGCTTTTCCGACAATCTTCTTTGCAGCGCCGGGGTTTTCTTCCAAGAATTCCGCCAAACCACGCTGCACCGCCGTTTGCACCAAACTGCGGATTTCCGTATTTCCGAGTTTCGTCTTCGTCTGGCCTTCGAACTGAGGCTCGTGCAGTTTCACGGAAATGATGGCAGCCAAACCTTCGCGACAGTCATCACCTGTCAGATTAGCTTCTTTACCCTTGAGGATCTTCTTATCGCGAGCGTACTCATTCAGCGTGCGCGTAACAGCTTGCTTGAAACCATCAAGGTGTGTGCCACCTTCGTGCGTGTTGATGTTGTTCGCGAATGCCAAAACCGAATTCGAAGAATACGACGTGGTCCACTGCATGCAGACTTCAACCGCACCGTCTTCATTTTCGGTTTCGAAGTAAATCGGGGTGTTCAGCGTTTCTTTTCCATCGGTGAGATACGTTACGAAGTCAACAATGCCACCTTCGTAGTGGAACGTTTCCTTCTTGGCGAATTCGCTGCCACCTTCAACACCTTGCGCTTCTTCACCCTCGTTGGTGCGCAAATCATACAGCGTGATTTTGAGACCTTTATTCAAGAAAGCCATCTCGCGGAAGCGGTTTGCTAACGTGTCATAATCAAAAACGGTCGTCTCGGTGAAGATTGTCTCATCGGGCCAAAACGTCACGCGCGTACCTGTAGTGTCGCTGTCGCCAATAACCTTCATCTTCTCGATGGTTTTGCCATACGCGAACGAAATCGCGTATTTCTTGCCATCGCGGCACACCTCAACTTCCGTGCGCTTCGAAAGCGCGTTGACAACGGAAACGCCAACGCCGTGAAGACCACCGGAAACTTTGTACCCTTCGCCGCCGAACTTGCCGCCTGCGTGCAAAATGGTCAGAACAACTTCAACGGTTGGAATATTCTCTTTCGGATGAAGATCAACGGGAATGCCGCGACCATTATCTTGCACGGTAACGGAGTTGTCGGGGTTAATCCAAACCTCAATATGATTGCAGTAGCCAGCAAGCGCTTCGTCTACCGCATTGTCCACCACTTCATAGACCAGGTGGTGCAAACCGCGCGGACCCGTTGAACCGATATACATGCCAGGACGTTTACGAACCGGCTCAAGACCTTCAAGAACTTGGATGTCGGAGCCATCGTAGTGATCTGGTTTCTGCTGAGTCACGTTTATTCCCTTTCTCGTATAGAAACCAATGTAACCGAGTAATTATACCACCACACCACCACAAAACATATGGCTAGAAGGCAATAGAAGCACCATATAACGGGTTTGTGGGGTATTACGGCGTTCAAAACACCTTTTTACTTCGATTGAGCGCGTAAATCGCTTATTACAGCCTGGCGAAGAGCTTCGCGCACGCCTGTATCTTCAACGGAAGAAACGAATTCATCCACTTCTGCTAACTCTTCTGCGGTAAGATCGCGCAGACGAACTTTAGGAGGCACAACAACTGCATTCTCGAACGGATGCCGGTTTTTAATGCTTCGCTGCGCGGGAAGCACCTTAAACTGCATGAAATCGATTCCCTGCTTAAAAAGATCGATTTTCAGCAAACCTTGTCGCGCATCAAGCGAAGAACGAACACCGCTGTCGTCGGAGTAGACAACAAACTGGGTGATTCCCTTTTCTTCAAAGCAATACACCGCATTCGTGCGCTTCAAAACAAGCGCTGCCGCGCGCCCGAAAACATTTTGCACTGCTGTTTGATAAGCATCCTCCACCTGTACGGCGCGCATCTGGATGCGCGCTTGCTCGGCAGAACCCGTGAGCTGCTCGACAACCGAATACATTTCCTGAGAAAGGGAAACCGGCTTTAGTTCCCGCAATTCTTGCATTGGTTTTCATCTCCTTGATAATTCAAATGAACGATATGAGCGCAATCGAGCATATCTTGAGTGAAGTAACTCAGGTTCGTGGTGGTAATAAACGTTTGTGTACTGGACAACACATAACGGGTCAATTCTTGGCGGCGCAATTCATCAAGCTCACTCATCACGTCATCCAACAGCAAAATCGGTTTCGTATCCAATATTTCCTGCACGAGCCGCACCTCGGCAAGTTTCCACGCAAGAACCAGCGAACGCTGCTGGCCTTGACTCCCGAACGTTCCTGCTTCGCGCCCGTCAATAGAGAAAAGGATACTGTCTTTATGCGGTCCAACAAGAGCATGGCGCGCCGCAAGCTCGCGCTGGCTCGATGCATTCACCTCATCAAGCAAAACAGAACGAACTTGCTCTTTATCGTGAGAGTCAGGAAGATTAACTGAAAATGTTTCATGTGAAACATTTTCAGCAAGCCAAGAAGGAATATAGCGCGCCGCCACTTCTTCGCCACGATGCGAGATATTCCGATAATACTCGCTCACGTAAGGCAGCAGCTTTTCAAACAAACTCACACGATAACAATA
>CAKUDT010000174.1 GCA_934645125.1 uncultured Eggerthellaceae bacterium | reverse complement strand
CCGTTTACGTGGGCGGCATTTTGGAGCACATTGAAATGGCGGGCATCCATTCCGGCGACTCCGCTTGCTGCATTCCGCCGTTCACCCTGAGCAAGAACATGCAAGCCCAGCTGCGCGATATCGCGCGTCGTTTGGCGCTGCGTTTGGGCGTATGTGGCCTGCTCAACATCCAATTTGCTATAAAAGACCAGGTCATTTATGTAATCGAGGCAAACCCACGCGCAAGCCGCACCGTACCGTTCGTCTCGAAGGCGACCGGCGTACCCCTGGCAAAGATCGCCGCGCGCATCATGACGGGCGAAAAGCTGGCAGACATAAACCTGCCCGCCGATGACCGCACCTTCACTCATTTCAGCGCAAAGGAAGCCGTTATGCCCTTCGGCCGCTTCCCCGGCACCGATGCCGTGTTGGGACCCGAGATGAAGAGCACGGGCGAAGTCATGGGCATTGCCAGCAACTTCCCTGCCGCGTACCTGAAAACCCAACTGGCCGTGGGATACGAGCAACCCCATGGCGGCATGGCGTTCATCTCTGTTTGCGACAACGACAAGCGAAGCATCGGGTCAATTGCGCACACCATTGCCCGTCAAGGGTTTAAGCCAGTGGCAACAAGCGGAACGGCGGCAACGCTGCGCGCCGTGGGGCTGGAATGCCAGGAAGTCAGCCGCGTAAGCAGCACGCTACCAGGCGAAATGAACGTCATGGACCTTATCAACGCGGGCAAGATCAACTTGATCATCAACACCCCTTCAGGCGACAAGACCCAATCCGATGGCTTCATTTTGCGCACCGCCGCTGTACAACACGGCTTAACGTACGTGACCACGCTTGCCGCAGCACAGGCTATGGTTATTGGCATGGAAGTTGCCTCGGAACAAAGCTTGGACATCATCGCGCTTCAGGACCTTCCCCAATGGGGATAGATCCGAAGCGCGCCGTGGTCAACAGGCTTAAGCGCCGCAAACGCCGGGCCGCTGCCGCAAAGCGCGCCGCATCGTCACAAGGGTGCTCTGAATGCGCCGGGCATCCCGCAAACGAACGACGCAGCTCGCAAACGTTGAGACACTTTCGGCCTTTTTGTCAACCCGCAAGCGTTCTCCCTTGATTTATTCAGCGCTTTTTGTTTTCCTGAGCAGAAACGTTAATTCAACAAGGGGGAACGCATGAAATACGCACTGACAAACGGCATCCTGTTGGATGGCAGCAAGAACATGGAGCCGCAAAAAGGGCTTATCGTTACGGTGGAAGACGGTCGCTTTGGTCGCATTGCGCCGGCAAACGAGTTTGACTTGACAGATTACGAAGTGGTCAACCTTGAGGGCGGCTACCTGATGCCGGGCCTTATCAATATGCACGTCCATTTAGTGGTTGACGGCAAGGCACCGAAATCGGAGAAGTCCACGGACTATCGCAAGCTCGTGCAGAGCCTGCGTGACAAGAAACTGGTCAAGAAGTTTTTCCTGAAATCCGAGGCCCAGCACGCCAAGACCCAGCTGCTTTCCGGTGTTACCACGCTGCGTGCCGTGGGCGGCATTTACGACTGGGATGCCATCACGCGCGACCGCATTAACGCAGGTGAAATCGTTGGTCCACGCATTCTTTCCTCCAACATGGCGGTAAGCGTGCCCGATGGTCACTTCGCCGGCTCGCTGGCAACAGAGGCGCGCACTGCCGAAGAAGCTGCACAGCACGTGCGCGAAATTGCAGCAGGAAACCCCGACCTGATCAAGCTCATGATTACTGGCGGCGTAATGGATGCCACCGAAGAAGGCGAACCGGGCGCGTTGCGCATGCCGCCCGAGCTGGTGAAGGCCGCATGTGATCAAGCCCATGAGCTGGGACTTCCCGTTGCTGCACACGTAGAAAGCGCCGAAGGCGTGCGCGTTGCCCTGGAAAACGGCGTGGACACCATTGAGCACGGCGCCGAACCAACGCCCGAGATTCTGGAGCTGTTCAAGCAGCGGGGTGCGGCGCTCATTGCCACGCTCTCGCCGGCACTTCCCTACTCCGAACTGCCACTTGACGTGGCGAAATGCGGCGAGATGGGCCGCAAGAACGGCAACGTGGTGTTCCGCGGGATCGTCAATTGCGCGAAAGCATGCCTGAAAGAAGGCATCCCCGTGGGTTTGGGCACCGACACCGGCTGCCCCTTCATCGCCCATTACAACATGTGGCGCGAAGTGCGCTATTTCGCGCAATACTGCAACGTGAGCAATGCGTTCGCGCTGCACACCGCAACGCTTGCAAATGCCCAGATTCTGGGAATGGAAGACAAGATTGGCAGCATTGAGCCTGGTAAATGCGCCGATTTCATTGTGAGCACGGGAAACCCGCTTGATGATCTTTCAGCATTGCGCCATTTGAAGATGGTCGCACGCGATGGAAAGATTATCCGTGATCCCGCACCGAAACCCACGAAGGGCGTCGATGTCGCACTGGATTCGCTTGAGCAGGGCAAATAATCCGCACGTGCGCTGCACGAGCCAAGCACGTATATCGTTCGAAGAGGAGATGGCCTATGAACCCGCACAGGGCACTTAACCTATACTTGCCGGATATAGAGGAGTTTTGCATAATAATAAACAAAAAGTCTGTCTCTCGTTCCTGCTAAAGGGGTTTCCATGACTGAAAAAAAAGCGAAATCGAATCCTGGATGTCTTATTGTGATAGTCTTGATTGTTCTTGCCGGCATTATTGGTGCTAACGCATCTGGGGATAAGACGTTTGCGGTTCCTGACGTAACGGGTATGTCATACGCGGATGCAAAGAAAGCACTCAGCGATGCTGGCTTCAGTAGTACACCCGAGAGGGTTAGAACGAACGGTGAAAAGTTTGGTGGAGTACCGTGGTTTGATGCGTGTCCAGTCGTTGAACAATCGATCTTACCCGGAGAAACGATTAAGATTAGGGATAGTATCGTTCTAACGTGTTTGACTGCCTCCGAATGGGCTTCGTATGTTGGGCAAGAGGCGGGCGAAAACAACCTGCGAACCATTAGAGCCTCCTGGGAAGAGAACGAAATAAGCGCAAAAGAAACTTATGCTGGAAAGCACTTTGTTATAGCTGGACAAGTAAACAAAATAAGCTCTGGCGGCAATCTTGCGCATATAACGACAAATCCAGTTATCACGGTTTTTGTTAAAGATGGCGCTGATACTCTTATTGTGTACGCAGAGTTTTCAAAGGACGATGAGGATCAGCTCCAAAACCTGTCTGCGGGAGATGATATCTTGATTGCCGCAAAATGCTCAAATTGGGGCAACTGGGAAGATTGTGTTCTGGCAGGATAGCCGTAAAACAATAACTGCGTAGTTCTCGACTGTGACAACTTACCCGACCCCTGCCACATTTAAGCGAACTCAACGATTACGCAATGATCGGAAAGAAGGCGATTTAGTGGAACAATCCGCAGCAAGCAGAGAACTTGAGGAGTTTGCGAGAAACGTTGAAGGATCATACGATGACTTCGTGTTGTTCATGGGCCTTATCCCTCAGCGAAAGTGTGTTGACGAAAAGCTTGCCCAATACGTGCGGGACCACCCGAGCGCAACGCATGACGATGTGATGTACCGATATTGCGAGATGGCGATAATCGGACGAGATTAACGAACCCGCTCTTCGGCGGGTTTCTTTATGCCCCGGGCACGGTGTGAAACTAGGGTAGGGAATGCCTATGCGCACGGATTCGGCTTTGAAATAATCAATGACGTCCACGTTCGACTGAACGGTTATCTTCTCGCGTGGCGCTTGTTGCCAAAAGGCCCTTCATTTCGGGCAAATCGACGATAATCGGTGGTCGGAAATTCGATATTCTTCCTATCGTTTTTAATGCAATGCTTTGACCTGGTATTATGCTGCGAGGAAGAACCGATTCAATGGCATCGATTTCTTCGGGTGCAATAATTACGGCGTTCGGGGCGATTGGACCACCGAATATCGTCGATTTGCCCGAATTTGCACCCGTTTTTCCAACAACTGCTCTCTTTGGGTGGGCTTTTCGGTGCTTTGAACGCCTTGAATGTCTTGAACG
>CAKUDT010000173.1 GCA_934645125.1 uncultured Eggerthellaceae bacterium | reverse complement strand
CCGGGTCGCCACCAGGAACGTTGTTCTTGGTGTAAATGTTCTCGAACTCCATAACCCGTACAGGATCCGCATTCGGCACCGGCTCGTAGAATTCGCCGTTGTCGGTCACCACCAGGTGCATAGGCTGAATGGTGTAGTCCGAAACAGTGCTGCCGCCCTGAACGTTGTAATCGGTGATTTCAATTTCGTAGCAGCTAATCATGTACACCGCGTCCGAATACGTCCAATCCGGAACTGCGGTATTCTTCTCACGAACCAAGAAGCCTTCGCTCGTAAGACCCCTTACCTGGTCCTTCGGTCCTTCAATGGTCAGTCGTCCCTCGTAAGTTTCTGCGCCGTTCGTCATGACCTTGCCCGTTATGGTCACATCGGCATAATTCTCGATTACACCCGCGCCAACGTGGAAGATCTCCAGCTCAAACTCCTGCTGACCAGGAGCAATGTCGCCACCCTTCACAACCCTTTTCTCAAAGGGGAAGCCATACGAAACAATCGCGTCACCCGTGGTGAAGTGGATGTTCTTGTAAAGGTTAAGGTAGCCCTTAGCCGCCTCAACGCCATCGTGCTCGATAAGGTCAATCGTTGCACCTTCGCTATCAACGGCAACGGCGGTCTTCAGCGTGTAGTCATCCAGGATAACGGGGTTATCAGCGATTGCCGGAATATTTTCCTGGTTCGTGTTCTTCGCATCAACGTCAACCAAACCAACCCTGAACGTTCCGTTGCAGCCAGAAGGATACATACCGGAAAGCTCAGCTTTCGCGCCACCATAGATGGTGAGGTCGCCTCTTGCCCAAATGGGAGAATCCTTGGCGGACGTAGCCTTAACGCTGCCGCCGTTGATTGACAAGTCGGCCTGAGCGAACAGACCCGGGAAGAGGCTTTCTGCCACTACGCTCGAGTTGTTGACATAGATGCTTCCACCGCCAGTCTGACCATCACCAGGAGCAATGTACGCCGCATTGCAGCCCTCTTCCGTGGCGGAAAGCTTAACGTCGGAACCGTTTGCAATAATCAAATTGAGCGCATCGATACCCGCATACAAGCCGTTGGCCGTAAGATTCACGTTGTCCAAACGCACCGTTCCATAGGCGGAAATGCCAATACCACCGGAAGAGTTAATAACAATCGTGGCGTTCATGATGTCAACGCTTCCCCATTGGCAGGTAATGCCATCCTGCGTATCCCCGGTAACGTTGATCGCAAGCGTGCCTGGACCCTCGATCTTAAGGTTGCTCTTGATAATAGCGCCCAGATTATTATCCAGGGTAATACGATTTTCGCCCTGAAGCGTGATGGTCAAATCATTCGAGAGCATTGAATAAATGCCGCCACTCATTGTTGCTTTCGTGATGGTGGCGTTGTTCAAAGTAAGATTTTGCGTTGCAGGGTCGTAGGTCGCGGTTCCCTCGCCGCAGTCGATGGTAAGCTTTTCGCTGGTGAACTGCTCGCCATTAACATGCAAATCGTACTCGTCTACCGCGAGCGCTGTCGCGGGCAGAATAGCCAGGGCGAACGCAAACGCCACAGCCATCCCCAATAATTTCCGTATTCTCTTCATGGCACTCCCTTCCTGTTCGGCGGACTCGCAAAGAAACGAAACCGGACAAGCGAAGACGCGTTCGGAAGAAACAGCGATTGTTCAGAATCAACACATCGCCAGTTGCTTCCAAACGCAGCCAAGCTCATTATGCCTGGTAGCGCCTGCACCAAAGGCAGCTCCGGTGTCTTAAAGACTTTGCAATCATGTTCCATATTACAGGGGTCGTGGGAGATTTTGCAAGACTACATGGCTCATTTTTGAAGGATTTGGGTAACCTTATGGCTCAAAGTGAGTAAAAAAGCGCCCGAGCTGCTGCCTGAAAAGCAGCGAACCCGAGCGCTTATGCATTTGTACGTTCATCCGCTCACGCATTCGCGAAGCCGCAACTCGCGGGAAACCTTGCCTCAAACACGCGCAGATGAATACGAGGAACGAAAAACGGATGCGAAGGACCAGACGCCCTTACTTTGTCTCTTGCCTTGGCCCTTACATCGATTGCGCGGCACGTGCCACCAGGTCAACGCAGGTATCCATGCCCAAGATGCCCGTATCAAGCGCCATGGTGTACTCGTGAACGCTGCCCCAATGACGACCGGTGTAGCACTCGTAATAAGCGTGACGGCCAGAGTCAATCTTGCGCATAATGCGTCGTGCCTGCTCAGGATCGGCGCAATCGTTGAGCTCCATGGCGCGCGGCAAACGATGCGCCTCGTCGGCGAACAGGAACACGCTCATGTGGTCGATGTTTTCCTCTTCCAGCGTAACACCAGCGCAGCGACCCAAAAGCACGCAAGGACCTTCGTTTGCCAGCTTGATAATGGCGCGGCGCTCATACTCGAACACGGTGTCTTTAATGTCGTAAGACGCAGGAAGAATCGCGCGCAGGAACGAATCGCGCTTGCGCATGACTTCTTCTTCCTCGATGACTCGGTCAACATCAAGACCGCTTTCGCGCGCAGTGCTCAGAATAATGTCGCGGTCATAAAAATTGATGCCCAGGCGCTCGGCAACTTGGCGTCCAATGGTGTGCCCGCCTGCTCCGTATTCACGGCTGATGGTAATGACTTTCATGTGCGCACCTTTCCCAAGAAACTCAGATGGCGATATTCGTTATACCGATGCGTTAGCGCATCTGTACCAGTTTAACGCGAAAATAAACGAACGCCTAGCAAAGACCAAAAGCAACATTAGGAGCGGAAATGTTTTTCCGCCGCAGAGCGTCATTCGGCAAAGCGCGGTAAAACGCGGCAAGAGCATTCCGGGCGTTCCAAGCATTTCCGGAAACCCGGGCACCCCAGCCCAAGCGCCCAACTCTGAGGCGCCAAGCGAAACGCCCGACCACAAAACGCCAAGCGAAACACCCAGCGAAACGCCAAGCTGCGAACCTTGGCTACTCCAACGTGTCCAAAAACTTGCGAAGACGCTCGCGCGCAACTTCAATTTCGTAGAAGTCTTGCCTGTTCAGCACGCGATCGAACTCCATCATTGCGGCATCGATCATCTCGCGTCGCTGGCCCGTTGCTTCTTCATACATGCGCTCGCCGCGCAACAGCTGCAAGCGATTTGCTTCGTCTTCGCGCGGATTCTGCTTCAAATACGACAGACGCTCGAAACGCGCGGCAGCTTCTTCGTCGGAAATCTTGTGCTCTTCGTTCTGGACGACCATCTTGTGCACTTCGCCCGTAGAAAGAACGCAAACCTCCACTTCAAGCAGGGAATTCACATCGTAAGTGAAAATCACATCAATGGCTTCTTGCCCGCGCGGACCCGCCGGAACCGAAGCGGAAATCTCGCCGAGCAGCAAGTTATTAGCGGCCATGCGGCTTTCGCCTTGCAAGATTTTTACGACCACCTGCGACTGATTGTCGTACACGGTGCTCACGCGCTGACGACGGCTCACGGGAATCACGGTGTTGCGCTCGATAATGGGAAGGAAATGCCCCGCTTCTTCGAACGTGCCGTTGCCGGCAACAACCTCAGTGCCCAGCGTAAACGGACACACGTCGGTCAAAACGACTTCGCTGATTTCCGCATCGCGCATTTTCATACCGCATTGCAGGGCAGCGCCCAACGCAACGGCGGTATCAGGGTCAACAAGCGTTTCGGGCTTGCGACGAAACACCTTTTCCACGAAATGACGCACCACGGGAAGACGCGTAGCGCCGCCCACTAAAACAATGCGGTCGATATCTTCCAAATGAACGTCGGCGTCGCGCAAGCTGCGCTCAATGGGGCGGCGCAAACGCTCAAGCAACGGCTGACATGCTTGTTCATATTCTTCAAGCGTGAAGTCTTCCGAGTAATGCTTTTCCGCAAAAGTCCAGCTCATCGTAACGGTTTCGGATTCAGAGAAGCGGCACTTCGCCTCTTCGGCAGCTTTGGTAAGCTCCGCCTGCGCGCGATTATCAAGCACTTGCCGCGCCATGCCAATGCGCGCCAGGAACATAGTTTCCAGAAGTTCGGTGAAGTCTTCGCCGCCAATGAAATTGTCGCCCGCAATGGCATGGACTTCCAT
>CAKUDT010000172.1 GCA_934645125.1 uncultured Eggerthellaceae bacterium | reverse complement strand
CGCCGTGTACGGAACCGTTCGCACGGTGGTGTGAGAGGACGGCACGCCGAATAACGACGTGCCTCCTACTCGATTTTACCGGTGGTTTTAGCGGCTGTTACACACCCAGTGCTTCTGCCAGGGCAAGCAGCACGCGATTTTCCCGGTTCAGCGCCGAGGCTTCGGGGTCGTAATCAAGAACAACGATATTCATACCAGGGAAACGTTTCGCCAGGTCGTGCATGCCGCCGCGTACGTTAACATGCCCTTTCAGGCATCCGAAGCTTTGTAGGTAAATAACATGGCGAACGCCTTGGTCGTAGAAATGCTGAAGCTGATCAAGGTAGCGCACGTTTTCGGTGAACAGCGCTTCAAGGCGAGGAAGGGCAGGCTGGCATCCGTGCGATTTGATGGTCGCCAGCAGATTGTCGTTGAGGAACGAGTCGAAGACAAGGGGCGCCGTTCCGATAACGCCGACAAGGGGTTTTGCGGTTGCAGGCGCATTACCGGGGTTGATGCTGTTGGGCGCCGCGCATCCGATTGTACCGCTGGTGCTGTTGTCGTTGGGCATTGCGCCGGCACCGTGGGTTGCGCGATTGCTGGTGTCGTTGTCAGCGCTGCGCGTTCCGTTATAGATGCAGCTTCCTGTGAACCCCCGGCCTTCCTTTATCGCATCAATTGGCCATGCATTCTCCCAGGTGAAGTGAATGTTTCTTCCCGTGATGCGTTCAAGCAGGTAGGGTACGGCTTCAAGAACGCATTCGTGACATACATTCGGCAGCGTCAACGCGTCAAGCTGGGGGAGCGCGGCAAGAATGCGCAGACTGCGCCCGACGATGGCGGCGGTGCTGTAGCAAAGGTCGCGCGTGTAGGATCGTGCTGCTTCGATGTCGGCGATGCTCAGGTGCGCAAATGCGGCAACGTTTCCTTCTTCGGCGTATTGTGCCAGGTGGGGGTCAAGCGCAGGGATGCGTGCCATTGCGGTACTGGCTGCTGCGTCTTGTTTCGATTTATATTGCGGAGTGACTTCGGACACCTCGGCTACGGCTTTCGTGCCGGATGTGCCTTCTGCGGTGATGGTTTCGGGTGCTTCAGTGTCGGCTGCTTTTTCCTTTCGGGCAAGATCCAGCTGCTCGATGTTTTCCGCTAACGTGCGCAAGCGAATGCGCAGATGGGCTGTGTCGGTGATTTCGTCCACTTTGAGCGCGGTGAACAAGCGGCCATGTTTCTGCAGGTAATCGCCGACTTGCACGACGTTGATGCCGTCATAAAGGCATCCGAACGACTGTAGCGCAACAACGTCGATGCGTTCGTGATGCATTGCGTAGTTTGAAAGGCGCAGCATGTGCAAAGCTTTCTTCCATGGGCTGCTGGCGGAGTCGGCTGGCTCATCACCTGCCGCATCTGTTTCGGTAAGTCGTGGCGCATCGTTGCGCGTTATGACGTTAGGCGATAGCACGGCAAGCCCCAGGCCGGTGAGTACTTCGTCAATGCGATGCCCCGTTGCGGCATCAATATGGTACGGGCGCCCCAAAAGTAAAATGCCATGATGATCTGGATCGTTCTCAACCCAAGCAAGTGCCTTCTCGTTTGCCTTGCGCACCGCGCTCTGATGCTCTTGTTGGGCGGCAAGACCCACATGCAGTGCGTGGTCGAGTTCCTCGGCCGAGAACGTATCACCAGCTTCTTCTGCCAGCGTAGCAACTGCGCTGAACAGGGCGTTCCTTCCTTCTTCGGAGCTTGCAATTCCCTGCGGTTTCGCTAATGGCAGCAGCGGGCTCACCATGTGTTGTGCAAGATCGAGCGTCAGGCTCGCGCCGTCTTGCAGAGCGGACGCGTATCCCGTGGAGACCGCGCAGTTCACGCCGCGCTGGTAACGGGGTGCGAAGACATGCGTGGCACCCGCTTGGCTGAGTTGCTTCAGGCGGCGATGCGAGAGTTTCGCGGGGTAGCAAACGCTTTCCGAGGGAACGGTTTCGGCACCCGCGCTGTCAACATGGAAAGAGCGCTCTGTTCGTTCGCGGGGAAGAAGCACAGTGAAGCCCAAGTCGCTGAAAAATGCATGCCAAAACGGCGCGAACTCGTAGGTGAGCAGCGTATTCATGATGCCGATGCGCACGCTGGCGCGCTTTCCTTTGCCTTCGTAATCGGGAATGCGTTCTAGAAGCGCCCTTTGTACGGCTACGGCATTCGGCGCGCCATGCTTGCCATCCCGTTGCCCGGTTGCGTACAGCTCCAGTGCTTTGCCGCAGCGGTTCCCGCCAATGTAAGTGCGCGTAGGCGTGGCTTCGTGCTGTTTATTGCCCTCGGTTGCGCCTGTCGTACCTGCTGCACCCGAAGCGCCTGCTGCACCCGCCGCCTTCTCCTTCGCAACGGTCACCACGGAAAGCGTGCAACTGTTCGCGCAGCCTTCGCAGGTGCGCGTTGTGCGCTTGGGAGCGAAATCGGCAAGCTCCTGCCGCGAGAGAAGCGTGCTTCGCGCACCTTCGCCTGCCGCCTGCGCTCTTTTTCGTGCGACCAGCGCGGCACCCAGGGCGCCCATCAGGTTCGCGCGGTTCGGACGTATGGCGTGCTTGCCCGTGAGCAGCTCGAATGCGCGCAGTACGGCATCGTTCATGAAGGTTCCGCCTTGCACCACAATGGTGTCGCCCAAGGAATCAAGATTGTCCAGGCCGATGATGCGGAACAGCGCGTTTTTCACCACGGAATATGCGCAGCCGGCGGCAAGATCGTTTGTGTCCGCGCCTACTTTTTGCGCATGCTTCAAGCGAGAGTTCATGAACACCGTGCATTTTGTTCCCAGGTCAACGGGATTTTTTGCGACGAGTGCCGCATTGGCGAAACTGTCTTTTGGCAAGCGAAGCGTATAAGCGGTTCCTGAAAGAAACGAGCCGCATCCGCTGGAGCACGCCTCGTTCAGGATGGCGTTTTCCACCAGGCCGTCTTTAACCCAGATGGCTTTCATGTCTTGTCCGCCAATGTCCAGCAGAAAGCTCACGTCGAGCGCAAACGACAGGGCGCCTTGCACGTGCGCGGTTGTTTCGACGATGCCGGAATCAACGCCTAAGCAAGCTTTCAGCATGTCTTCGCCGTAGCCGGTTGCCACGGTATGGGCGATGTAGACGCTATCGGGTCCACGATACTCCCGCGGGAAGTCGGCATACATATCGCGCAAAAGCTCAGTGGTTGTTTTTAGGACGTCGCCGTGGTTTTCTTGGCTGTTTCCCCAGATGAACTGCCCTTTTTCGTTCACGACAGCGATTTTTACCGCGGTGGAGCCAGCGTCGATACCTACATAGACAGGGCCTCGTTGAAGGAAGATATTCTCACGGGTCACGATTTCTTGCGCATGACGCTGCTTGAATTCTTCGCGCTCGGATTCGTTTTGGAAAAGCGGTGCCAAGCGCGCCAGGCTGTCGTCGCGAAATTCGGCGGCAGTAAGCTGGTCTTCGAGAGCCTGCAAGCTGGTTGTTTGGGGTTCAGGCAGCAGGGCGCCGTAAAGACCTGCTCCGCGTGCCGTGAAAAACTGCGCGTCAGCAGGGCGAATGCCGGTTTCTCCCGTGAGCCCCAGCGCCTTACGGAAACGTACGGCAAGATCGGAAAGGAATTGGAAAGGGCCTCCCAGGAATACGACCGTGCCCGTTATGGGACGTCCGCACGCAAGGCCGCCCAGCGTTTGACGAACCACCGCGTCAAGCGTGCTCCCCGCCAGATCGTTCGTGCGCGCGCCAGCGTTCATCAGGGGTCGGATGTCGGTTTGTGCGAACACCGCGCAGCGCGACGCAATGGGGTAGATACGTGAAGCCCCCATGCTCAACTTATCCATATCGGCGGTGCGCACGCCTAAAAGGTACGCGATGTTGTCGATGAAGCCACCCGTGCCACCTGCGCACGTTGCATTCATGCGTTGCTCAAGGCCGCCCGTTAGGTAGATGATCTTTGCGTCCTCGCCGCCCAGCTCAATAACGCAATCGGCTTGTGGGTATTCCTTTTTGACGATCTTCGTGGTGGCAACAACTTCTTGCACAAAGGGAAGCCCCAGCGCTTCTGCAACGCTGATGCCTGCCGATCCCGTTATGGCAATGCTGCCCTTCAA
>CAKUDT010000171.1 GCA_934645125.1 uncultured Eggerthellaceae bacterium | reverse complement strand
ACGGTAACCGCGAAGATTGACCTGGTACTTGCGGCAAAAGCGGCGAACACGCCCATCATCAGCGCTATGGGCGCAGGCAACAAGCTTGACCCTACACGTCTTGAGGTCGCCGATCTTTACGATACCTCTGTTTGCCGCTTGGCGAAAGTCATGCGCAAGGAGCTGCGCGCTCGCGGCGTTGAACACCTGAAGTGCGTCTACTCGAAGGAAGAGCCGCACAAACCCAGCGCGCAGGAACTTGCTGACGCGGGCTTCTCCCCTGATCAGAAAACGCCTCCTGGATCCGTTTCGTTCGTTCCGAGCGTTTCTGGCCTTATCATTGCTGGTGAGGTAATAAAAGACCTGGTCGCGAGCTGCTAGACAGGAGCACTCTTTCTTGCTTTCACTCCGCCGCCGATGCCCCCTTCCCGCTTTCGCGTAGTCGTGTCTCGCGTGAGCCGCCGCCGCGTGGATGCCCGTGCCCGGGCATGAAAAAAAGCGCCCCGATCCGGATGCGCCTTGATTCCATAGTCTCGGGCAGTTTACCACCGTGCCTGGGGCATAAGAAAACCCGCCGAAGCGGGTTCGATTCGGTGTTGGACTTTATTCCGTCTGTCTTTTTTCGGTCATAAGCCGATTGAACTCGCCTATGACATCGCTGGCGGTAGCATCCCTGTTGGAGGTGACGTAATCAATCAACTCTTCGAAACAGCCGTTCTTGACGATGAGTATCGGAAATTTTCTGTAGAAGTAATCATTTCCGCCTGCGATGGAATCCATCTCAACGCCCAAATCGGCGCATCTTCCTGCGAACATCGCTACTTCCCTAGTGACTTCCATGAATAGGCGCCTTCCACAAAACTCGTATTCATCAAATCCGAACACACTCACGCAGAATACGGCATCCCCGCATGGGAACAAATCGTATTCGCTGTCGGGAAGCCGAGAACGAAAGACATTATTCAATTCGGACGTGAAAAAGTGACGGGGTCTTTTTCACCTTCCCCGCAAAAACCGACCCGCTTCGCCCGACTTGAAGCGCATTGTTGGAAAACTGGGGTCAAATTCGAAGTTGAGGCAGGTTGGAAGTAGGTGGAAACGCCAGATTGAGCGGAGGTTAAAATGTACTTTAATTGGAAATAGTTCTGAACTGGTGTTTTATTGAACTTAGTTTTGCGTGGAGCGCACACCTGGCGCAAATCGCCCCCATTTGCACTTCTGACCTACTTCCAACCTCATACAACTTCGAATTCGGGAGCCATTTTTCAACAACATGAGCGAAATGGGAGCCAGCGGCGCCCGCAGCAACGCCATCGGCAAGAGCGGCAGCGATGAATGCGGCGTGAGCACGCTGGAACACTGAAAATTGTTGACAAAAGGTGGGGTAATTTGACAACAAAAAAGCGACCTTGGGAGCGGGTCAGCCCAAGGTCGCTTGCGTACCGAGTCAGGTAAAACCCGATTCGGTCAGCTATTCAATTCAAGCGCGCGAAAAACTACTCCCACGCTCCGTAATGCACGAAGCGCTGAGTTGCGAAAGCATCCACTGCATCAATCGCATCGTCGCCGTTAACGTTTGCCGCCCACAGAAGCGTCTCGTGCGTCCATGTTGCGGGAAGCGCCAGCTTGGAATAATCCTCACCATAGCGTCCAATGCTCATGTCGTAAATGACCTGAGCGTCAACAATGTTCACGCGGCCGTTGCCGTTCGCGTCACCGCGCTGAGCATCGGCAGCAAGAATCGTCACATTCGCGGCAACACCCGCGACAACATCGTACTCCAACGTATCACCTTCGAGGGCAGCCTTGTCCGCAACAACGGACACGGTCGCCTTGTCGGATGCCGCAAGCGCCTTCAGCGTTGCCGTGGCAACAACAATGCCCTGTGATGCATCGGCCGTATTGCCGTAGAAGCTAAACGCGGCTTCCGCAGCACCATCGGCGGGAAGGAAGGAGGCATCCTCGGACAAACCGGCGCCCTTCGTTACGCTGATCAGCTCGAATACAGAAGAATCATAATCAATCGTACCTGCCAAAGCCGCAACGCCCTTGTTCGCAACAACAGTCACATTCACGGTCACCGTGTCGCCGACCTTCACAACGCTCGGCTGATCGGCAGAAAGAGCAGTACCAGCAATAAAGCCCGGCAGCGCACGTGTCAGATTCTCTGCATCGGCACCCAGCGGATCATCGGTGCGGTTGCAATTGTACTGGCTGAAGCACTTGGGGTCCCATTTTCCCGTACCCGCCTTGAAATCCGGAAGAGGAGTGCTGGTATCGCCCGAGTTCAGATACGTGGTTCCTTCGACAGCAACGGTATCTGCACAGGAAGTATCAACCCACTCCACGCGGCCAATACCTTTTTCGGCGGAAGTGAACGCATACGTATTGTTCTCAACCGTAGTGTAGCGATCAAGGCTTGCCAAGAAGCCGATGACGGCGCCGACCTCGGTCTGGCCGGTAACTGCACCCGTTACCACATTGTTGCTGATAGAGCCCACGCCGTTATCCCAACACTGATACACGGCACCTTCGCCGCCCAAAATACCACCAACGCGCGAAGCACCTGCAACATTACCCGTTACGGTGTTGTTCGTAAACGTGCTCCACTTTGCATTCGGGGCAGATGCCAAGCCCCAGCCCAGGCCATCATAGCCAGCGCCAGAAATGCCGCCAGCGTACGTACCCGTTGCAATCACGGAACCGCCGAACGTGCACCCGTCAATGACGCCCACGCTCATGGAGTTGCCACGTGCGCCCGCGATACCGCCGACCATATCAACGCCATACACATCGGCGTTTGATGTGCAGTTCGTAATGGTGCCGCTGAAGCTACCAGCAAACGATCCAATACGGCTTTGCTGCTTGTCGTAGCCAACGGTCACGCCAGCTTCAATGGTGCTGTTCTTGATTTCAACCGTGAAGTCAGCGGAAGTATAGCCGCCCAGGAAACCCGACTTCAGCGTTTTCGTACCAGAAAGCAGCGTCACGTTGTCAATAACGATTGCCTTGGCAGACGTACCCGTAATATGGTAGCCATTCACTAGACCATATCCGGCAATTTCTTCACCGTAAACCTTCAAGTTGCTCACGGATGCGCCACTCACAAAGCCCAAAAGCGGCATCCCACCTGCGGGAACGGTAACCGTGTGATCGCATCCATCAATAGAGCCAGAGAATACGTTGATGTTGGCAATTTGGTTCACGCCGTTACTGTTAGGATCGGTTTCGGTCTTGCCGGATTTCATAGCACCTAGGGGAACCCAACCTTCGGGCAACGTGATATCCTCACTCAACTTGAAATATTTGCCCGCAAACGTCACGCCTTGCTGCACCAAGTTAGAAAGCGCAGTCAGGTTGTCGGCGCTTGCAAGGATATAGGGATCTCCTGCCGTACCTGCCCCGCTGAAGGGAACAGACTGCTCGTTTATGGTAAGGGTATACGTAGTCGTCACATCGCCGCTGGTAATCACAATAGCCGCCGTTGTCTTACCTTGATCATCGAAAGAAGGCGTGAGAGTTGCAGCGCCATTCACCAGCGCCTCGCCGTTCACAGTTACCGTAGCACTGCCAACTTGGGAGGTAGGCTTAATGGTAATGCTATCGCCAGCAAAAACAGAGGTGGCGTACTCATATACAGGAGCAGTGTACTCAGAAGGGGCTTTGAACGCGGGGTCAAGCGCCAGAGCGTTGCCCGATGCATCCTGCACAATGAAAGTCTTTAGAGCCAAGGTGCGAACGATTACCACATGGGCGGCATCTTGATCGCCAACTTTGATGTCGAAAGAATTGCCGACGGCAGGATAATCGGACGAGTCGATAACATATTCAAGCTTTTTGGCAGATCCTGAAGGAATCGTCACCGAATTAGCATCCCCCCACGGATCGGTATAGCTTGCGGTTATCGTTCCTTCCACGCCCTGGGCAAGCGTTGCCGTTACATACATATTGGAGCAGCTGGATGAAGCAGTAACGGTATAAGTGGGAACAGCAGCCGAGGTATCAACACTCGTGGGATACTCCACATCGAATCCGCCGCCAAAACCTGAACCCGTGAAGGTAAGGCTTGCCAGCAATGACTGCGCTGCCGGTGCCGTGGTCGCGCCCCCCCCCTCGTCAAGC
>CAKUDT010000170.1 GCA_934645125.1 uncultured Eggerthellaceae bacterium | reverse complement strand
TCTTCTCCGCATAAACGCTCCACAATGTCGGCCGTGCGGCGGCACTGCCACACAATGGCATTGCAGACCGGCTGTCCCGTCTCGCGATTCCACGCCACCGTGGTCTCGCGCTGATTCGTAATGCCAATGCTATCGATATCATCGACCGTCAAGCGATGCGACACCAAGAGCTCCGTAAGCGAGCCCAGCTGCGACGCCAAAATTTCCTGCGGATCGTGCTCGACCCAGCCCGGCTGCGGATACAGCTGCTCAAACGGACGCTGCACCACGCCGCATACGTGCGCCTGCTTGTCGATAAGCATAGCACGCGAAGACGTTGTGCCTTGGTCAAGCGTGACTACATAGCGTTTCATGCGAGATGCGCCTCCAACCATTTCAGTACGTCAGCGTATACTTTTTCCTTATCGACTTCGTTTAAGATTTCGTGGCGCGCCCCTAAATACAGACGCATATCCACATCCTTGATGCCCGCTTCTTTGTATTCCTTGAACACGCGCGTCACGCCGCGACCGCGATCTCCCACGGGATCTTCCGAACCGGCAATCAAATACAGCGGAAGCTCCTTGGGAATGCTGTTGATGTTGCTTTTCTTGGACACATCAACAAGCAAGCCCGTAAGCGCAATGTAGGCACCAGCCGAGAAGCGAAAACCACAGGCTGGGTCGGCAAGGTAGGCATCCACCACCATCGGGTTCGTCGAAAGCCAATCAAGCTCGGTACGCGCGCCTTTAATGGCCTTGCCGTACGCGCCATCAGCCAGGTTGAACAGCGTGTCGCTTATGTGGCGCTCGCCTTTCGCGCGGGCAACCGCTTTCGCGGCAGCAAGACCCGCCGTGGCAACAGCGGCACTTTGATGACCCGTACCGCAAATGACAGCGCCCGCCAAGCCTGCCCATAGAGTGGCCGAGCATGAAATATGGCAGAGGAGCGGTGGCGTCGGCATCGGCAGGCGCAACAGCGACGGCAGGCGAAGGGGCGGTAGCGGCGTCGGACGCCACCGCACGCGCGGAATCATCCACGGCGACAACCCCTTCTTGCGTCACCAGCTTCTCCATAATGCCGCGCAGCACATGCACGTTCTCTATCAGGGCTTTCTTGCCGCCGCGCGCGGGAATATGCCCCCAATCGTCAGGGGAAGCAACCGATTTTCCGTGCCCGATGTTGTCCTGACCGCACACCGCAAAGCCATGCGCCGCCAAGAAGCGCGCGAAATGGTCGTAGCGTTCAATGTATTCGCTCATACCGTGCGTTATCTGCACAATCGCACGCACCGGCTGCCCTGCCGGCGGCATCCACAGCACACCATGGCTGCCAACCACATTGGGCTCATCCACCGATTGCGCGGTCCCCAGCATCGAAGGAAACGTGAAATGGGTCACCCTGATCTCGTTTGCTGACTGCTCCATAACGCCTCTTTTCGCTCCATCATCGATTCTTGCGAACCGAAATTCATTCCTGCAACGTTTCAAGCAAATCCTGCTCAATGCGCATCATAGCGCATGGTCTGCCCCGCGCGCTATTCTGTTATCGTAATGCTTCCCTGGCGCAGCACTACGGGGTGCTCACCCGTGCAATCCACAACTGTGGAAGCAACGCCTTCGCCGCCAATGCAATCGATTCCACGCACTACAGCATTTGCCTGTTTTAGCAGTTCAGGGTCAAGTTGAGCATCACGAGAAGGGGCCGGTGCGCCTGAAATGTTCGCCGACGTTGTTGCCAGCGGCGTGCCTACCGCGCGAATAAGGTCCAGCGCAACATCCGAATTCGGCATGCGCAAGCCAATGGTTCCTTCCGCCGATTGGAACGCCACGGGCACAGCATTACTTGCACGAACGATGAGCGTCAGCGCGCCCGGCCAATGCTTCTTAGCCGCAGTACGTGCCCATGCGGGGATATCCTTGCCGTACGCGTCCAGGTCATGCACGCCCCCCACCAGCCACGCAACAGGTTTGCCCTCGTCGCGGCGTTTGATGGCAAACAGCTGCTGCGGGCTTGCGCACGACCCCACAGCCACACCCAAGCCATACACGGTATCGGTGGGGAAAACGGCAGCTCCCCCGGCGCGCAACACGGCAGCGGCATTCGCTACCGCATCATCCAAACTCAATGTATCGTGCAAGTTCGTTTCATCGCGTAGGCTCATCACATCATCCATAACGACCCTCCTTCGCTATTCCCGCCCAGTGCGCGGCACACTCTGCGCATTGATGAGCGCCGCCTGGTATCCTGCGCCAAAGCCGTTATCGATGTTCACCACCGAAACGCCGCTTGCGCAGCTGTTGAGCATACCTAGAAGCGCGGCAATACCGCCAAACGATGCGCCATACCCCACCGACGTGGGCACCGCAATAACCGGGCACGACACCATGCCTGCAACCACCGACGGCAGCGCACCTTCCATACCCGCCACCGCCACCAGGGCGTTCGCGTCCGCAAACTGCGACTCGCATGCAATCAGGCGATGCAGCCCCGCAACACCCACGTCGTAGACGCGTTCAACGTTCGCACCCATAAACTGCGCCGTAAGCGCCGCTTCTTCCGCCACGGGAACATCGCTTGTTCCCGCCGCAACAACGGCCACTTTCCCCACGCGGCTTTTCAAGGGCGGCATTTGTCCCGCTAAAAACAAGTGCGCCTGAGGATATGCTTGACAGAGCCCCTGCTCAAACATCAATTCAAGAGCATGCATCTTCTCGTCATCAACGCGCGTGACTAAAACGCGCGGCTGCCCGTTTTGCAAAAGCTCCTGGCAAATCGCGCCAATTTGCTGCGCTGTTTTACCCGCACCATACACAACTTCGCCCACGCCCTGACGACGCGCGCGATCGGTATCGGGTTTCGCGAATCCCAAATCGATGAAGCCTTTATCCACGTCCATGCTACCCCCTGACGCTCCTTAGCGCGCCTTTTCGCCCAACGCATCGAAGCAGTCGTCGCTCATGCCGCGATGCCGCCACTGCCTTGCTGCCCTCTGGCGCACCCCTGACGCTTCCCAACGCCTTGCGCCATAAAAAACAAAGAAGGCGCCCGACAACGCAGGCGCCCCCATAAAATACCGTTACTCAGAAAGTTTCTTCGCAAGAAGCTCGTTGAGCAGCTTCGGGTTGCCTTGACCCTTCATCTGCTTCATGCACTGACCTACGAAAAAGCCGATAACCTTCGTGTTGCCGCTCTTGTATTTCTCAACCTGACCAGGGTTTTCAGCGATAACGGCATCAACCACAGCCTCCAGCGCGCCCGTATCGGAGACCTGCTTCATGCCGCGCTCGTCAATGATGGCGGCAGGATCCTTGTCTTCCTCAATGATAGCCACCAGCACCTCTTTGCCCTGTTTCGAGGAAATCTCGTCGGCTGCCACAGCTTCAACCAAGCTGGTCAGACGCTGCGGCGTAAGCGGGCTTTGCTCAATGTCGAACTCCGCATGAGCGTTCATGTACGCTGCCGCCTCGTTCGTGAGCATGTTCGCAACCGGCTTTGCCAGCGCCTGCGCACGCTCGCCTGCGCATGCCATGGTCTGCTCGAACAGCGCAGCCAGCGCCGCATTCTCCACAATGGTGCGCGCATCGTACGCCGAAAGCCCAAAGCTTTCCTGGAAACGCGCAACCTTCTGATCAGGCAATTCGGGAAGCTTCGCACGCACAGCATTGATCCATTCGTCCGTCAAATCGTACGGCGCCAAGTCGGGCTCGGGGAACAAGCGATAGTCATCGGCCGTTTCCTTCACGCGCATGACAATCGTGCGCTTTGCCGACGGATCCCAATGGCGCGTTTCCTGGCGGATGAAGCCGCCCTCTTCAAGCACTTGCGCCTGACGGCAAATCTCGTATGCCAGACCATCGTGCAAGTTCTTGAAGCTGTTCATGTTCTTCAGTTCGGTCTTCGTGCCGAACTCCGTTGCCCCGCGGCGACGCAGCGAAACGTTGCCGTCGCAGCGCATGCTGCCCTCTTCCATGGAGCAGTCGGAAATGCCCAGCGCAAGGTAGATCTGACGCAGCTTCTGCATGAACAGACGCGCCTCTTCCGGCGTGCGCAACTCGGGCTCGGTCACCAGCTCGATAAGCGGCGTGCCCGCGCGGTTGTAATCAACCAGGGAATGCGTTGCACCGGCAATGCGACCTTCGCCGCCGCCAATGTGGACCATCTTGCCC
>CAKUDT010000169.1 GCA_934645125.1 uncultured Eggerthellaceae bacterium | reverse complement strand
AAATGCGGCAGAATGATTTCAGGCTCGGTCACGTCTTCCATCCATTCGGGCATCCATTCCAGCGAAATGAAGCCGTCGTAGTCAATGGAAGAAAGCGCCAGCATTACTTCATCCAGCGGCAAAACGCCCTCGCCCACCAGAGCGGGGCTGTGGTCTGCTTCGGAGTCCACCAAGTGCACGTGCTTCACGTACGCACCCAAATTGCGAATGGTGATGGCGGGCTTTTCCTCGAATTCCCAATACGGGTGGCGTACCGACCACAACGCACCCAGGTAATCGCTTGCGTACGCATCCATAAGTTCGCGCAGGCGCGCCGTATCGGCGTAAATGCCCGTTGTCTCAATGAGCACGGACACCTTCTTCTCTTCGGCGTACGGCATAATGGCGGAAAGCGAAGCGCGCGCAGCTTCTTCGTTGCCGGCAACAGCAGTTACGCACACACCCGTTGCAAACACTTCGCTTGCAATGTTGATGAACGCCGTGAGCTCTTTCGTGTGATCCTGGCCATCGGCAATGTCAACAGACGTGTTGAGCACCGGAATCTGCAGGCCTTTTTCGCGCAGCTCGCGCGCCGTTGCGTGCGTGTTGTAGATGTGGAAAGGCGAACCCTTGCCCACCAGTTCTTCATTTTTCGCAACATCGAACACTTCAATGCCGTTGAAATCCATTTCTTCGGCCAGGCCCACCAATTCGTCCCAAGAACGCTCAGACCAGCCCTTTGTGGAAAAAGACAGTTTCATTAGTTTTGCTCCTCGTAGACGATTTTGTTCAAAGCGTTGATGTAGGCGTGAATGCTCGAGCCAATAATGTCGGTCGAAATACCGCGACCCGAATACACTTTGCCGTCGGAGACCAGCTTGATCACGGCCTCGCCCATGGCTTCCTGACCCTCGGTCACAGCCTGAATCTGGAATCCATCCAGCTCATAGCGGCGGCCGATGATCTTCTCGATAGCATGGAACGCAGCATCAATGGGACCATCGCCCAAAACGATGCTCTCAATCATCTCGCCGTTTTTCGCCATTTTCACGTGAGCGGAAGCAGTTGCAATGTTGCTCGTGTTGATAACGTAGCTATCAAGCACGTACGTCGGCGGAACCTGCAGCGCAGCGCTTGCCACAATGGCATCCAGCTCCAGGCTGCCCACTTTCTCTTTCTTGGAGGCAATGCGCACGAACGCCTCGTACACCACCAGGGCATCTTCTGCGGAAAGGTCGTAGCCCAACTTCTCAACGCACGCCATCACTTGCTCTTGGCTATCGTGCACCGTGAGCACCATGGTCTCGTCGCTTTGGATGGCCGCCGCGGAAAGTGCGGCGCCCTTCGCTTCGCCGCCTTCGCAGATGCGTGCGATTTGAGCCGTGATGCGATCGATTTCCGTGGTGCGAACCGAGCATGTTGCCTGACATGCGTCCTGTTTTGCCGAGAGGATCTTTGCGATTTTCTCCGTGGAAGCAACGTTCAGGGCATACGATGCCGTTTTGATTTCACCTGCGCCTTCCATAACGGCGGCAATCACGCATGCATCGGCCATGGCCAAGTCATCGCTGCAAGAAACGCCCAAAGCCACGTTTGCCAAAGCAGGAACGGCCTGATACAGGTCGCGAATGAACTGCGCAAATTCGCCGGGCAGCATCTTTCCTGCCGTGTCGCACACCGTGACGGTGGTTGCGCCGGCTTCGATTGCCTGGGCAATTACGTCTTCCAGGTAGTCCATGTCCGAGCGGCCGGCATCGATGGCAGCAAATTCCACGTTCGACGTTTTTTCGGCGCACATCTTAATGGTGTCCACAATGCTTTGCGCCATGGCGGCTGCCTTCTTGCGGTAAATGTATTCGATCTGAGCAGGGCTTACCGATGCCTCAACCTGCAAGCGAGCGTTCTTCGCTTCAGCCAAAGACTTCCAGGTCAACTCAAGGTTTTCGCCACCCAGCGCCACTGGAACAGCCAGCATGCTGTTTTTCGCGATAGATGCGATTGACTTGATCAACAAGCTATCGGCCTTGGCGCGCTCGATTCCTTCGATTTCAATGACGGAAGCACCCAGGCGATCAAGCAGCTTCGCTGTTTCCAGCTTTTCTTTGAAGGAAAGAGAGAATGCCTTTGAGCGGGCAAACTGTTTCATGGTTACATCGCAGACGCGTACGTCTTTCATTTTTTCTCCTTGTTCGTGCCTCTATATGTTCATTTGGTTCTTACATTTTTGGGTCGTACGTTCGCGGTTTCGCGTTTCGCGCTTTACGTTGCGCGTGCATCAGGCATTCGCGGTCTGCACGGTTTTGCGATCCTCGCTCTTGCGTTCTTCTTGCTTTCTGTTCTGCGAAAAAAACGTACGAACCTAGTATTTTACTCTGCTTTCGCCTTTCAGGGCGCGAGCAGCACTTTTACCCCACAATCAGCGCAATTCGCTGTTTTGAAATTTTCCGCATGCAACCAAAAGGGGCAACGAGCCAAGCAGGGGCAAACAAAAACCGCCGACCCTCACGGACCGGCGGCTTCAATAACCCTTGAAACACGGATGCTATTCGGCAGCTTCCGTAGGAGTTTCCTGGTTGTCTTTCACCGGCTCGTGAATGATTGCATGCTTCACTAAGTACTTAGCAGCGCACACGCGTTCAGCACTTTCGCGTAACACGAAATTGCGGCCAGTGTCCTCTAACTCCTTGCGTACACGGGAAGGATATTGCGGATTCATGTTCTTGCATGCGTCCATAATATCTTCCTCGGAAACAACCAGCTTCTTCTTGCGGAATACGGCATCCAGCGCAAAGCCGGTAACCAGCTGCTGACGCGTTTGCATCATCATAAGCATATTGACTTGCTGAGCTCCACCGTTTTCCTCAAGGAACTGATCCCAGGTCATACCCTGCGCGGAAATTTCCTGACGCAAGTTGTCCTGAATCATTTTGCTGGTGATTTCGTATGCTTCATCGGCAATGGAACCCTGGAAGCGGCTGGTCAGAGCCGCAGCGGCCTGACCGCGCAGGGCGTTATCATACTGTTCGCGCTGCATAGCGGTGAACTGATCTTCCAAGGAATGACGGAAGTCCTCCAAGCTGCGATACATGGGCATATAGGTCTTAACCCACTCGTCGTCAATCTCGGGAACCTGCTTTTCCTGCAGCTCCTTTACCTCAACGGTGCAGTGAACGTTCTGCATGACCTCGCCCTTTTCGGGATCCCAGTCGGGAGCCTCGAACGAGAACGTCTTTGTTTCGCCCGGCTTCATGCCAATAACGGCTTCATCGAATTGCGGAGGCATGTAACCCTCGCCAGCCGTGTAGGGACGACCCGGCGTGTTCAAGCCGGCCAGCGGCACGCCATCAACGGCGGCGTCGATAGAAATCAAGCACGTATCGCCCTTGCGCACTTCGTGCTGCTCGGGGGCGGTGCCGTAACCAGCATACTGTTCGGCAATGCGCTTGATCTGATCATCCACACCCGACAAATCGGGAGTAAACGGCGGGAACGTAAATTCAACGGGGTCATAGGAAGTCAGCTCGTAAGCAGGCTTCGGGGTGACCGTCATGGTAAACGCGAACTTCTTGCCGCGCTTGAATTCGGTGGTTCCCATAGGCGTGGGCGGGAACAACGGAATAATGTCTTTCTTGTCCAGAGCCATGGGGGCAATCAGCTCAAGAGCGCGACCTTGAACCATGGAGTCCAGATCGGTAATGCCCAGCTGGTCGCGGCATGCCTGCTCGACCGTGATGTCCTTCTGCGGACGCAGACCCATTTGACTTGCGAATTCCACAGAGGCGGTGTAGAACGCCTTCGAAACGTCCTCTTCGGAGGCAACGCAATCCAGCAGATACTTGCCACCATCAATTTTCTTCTGAGTTACCTTCATGTTTTTACTTCTCCCCCAAAAATAACTCGTATGCCATTCAGCCTATTTTTTCCAACTTGAAATTGTAGCTTACCTATTGCAATATGGCAGCATAACATTAAACAAAAGAGCATTTTTTTGGGGAGCGGCGACAGTTTCCGATTTGTTGTCAAATTACCCCACCTTTTGTCAACAATTCTCGCACCACCCGCAACGTTCGCTCGCTGCCTATCCGGCCGTTCGCCCGCTCCCTTCGCGCATGCTGTTGAACGCCAAATTGCCGCGCTGAGTTTTGCTCACATTATTTAATTTGCAAAGTGCACGAAGGGGCGGCCTAACC
>CAKUDT010000168.1 GCA_934645125.1 uncultured Eggerthellaceae bacterium | reverse complement strand
TGGCAGACAATATCGTGATGCACAGCATCAAAAGCCCCCTGTAGCGGCGTTCGCGAATGTCGAAGAGGAATCCGGCAAGAAGGCCGCTCGCCGCAAGGAAAAGGCGCGGCCAATCCTCAACGGAAACACTGCCTTGAGCATCGGCAACAGTAATCACGCCATCAAGCGTCGAGAACAGGCAGGCCAACAGGGCAACCAGGGCAACAAGCCATAAAGCGCGCGAAAAAGGCTGTGCTGACTGCGCCATCGCCGTTTTCGGGGTTGCAGTCGGGCGTGCGTCGGCTTGCGGGGGTTCGACCGGTTGCGCGGCGGCTTGCGGTGGCGCAGGTGCGGTGGCTGCTGTTGCGTCATCGCGAGCTGCCAGAACAATTAAAATGCCTGATAGGGCGCATGTTCCTAAGCAGAGCGCGATAAGGTTTTCCAAGCTGCTATGCAGCAGGTGGTTGCTTGCGAACTGTAAAAGAATACCGGCGGCGTAAGCGAAACCGATTGTGGACGCTCGTTTTTGCGCCCCGGAATACGACCGCGCAACATTCCAGTGCGCCCAGCTTCCGAAAATGCCCAGCGCGAAAAAGCCCAGACATCCAGAAATTTGGATAAGTATGGAATCGTTTGAGGCATACACGGCAATGCAGCTTGCAATGGCAATCGCGGCAGTTATTGAGCTTCCTATCAGGAGGAATGCATATCCTCTTTTATTTTGCTTGTTGCTGCGGGTCCCGGCGGCGCTTTTCTGGGTGCATTGTCCAGGATTGGTGCGGTTGAGCTTTTGTGCCAGCACCCAAAGGGGAGCGAATGCTAAAAAGCCCAAAACGCTTGCGCCTAAAATAATCCCTTGCGCATCCACGACGCGTTCGGGCGATACGAATCCGCCAATTTCCCGATCAAAGAAGAATTCGCCTCCCAAAAATACAAAGTTGAACAGCGCAAGCGCTATAAGCGATGCGACAAACGTTTTGTTTTGCTGTTCGAAAGGGCGCGAGTTCAAGATCTCCTCTTTTTACGGATGCGTTCGGGGCGGGCATTATATAAAACGAACGGCTTCCCATTCTAGCAGCAAGTACGCCGCAAGAGGGAAGCCGTTCGTTTGTTGTGGTTCAAATGCGTTTTCACGCGGCTGAACGTGTGGGCGCGCTTGCGGCGCGCATTCGCGTGCTGCGTTTTCATTCTGCGCCGCATGCCAAGTTCTTCGTCTACTTGTTATCCTTCGCAATGCCTGCAACGGTGAGCTGGTCAAACATGTTGGCGGTTTCGCGGAAATCACTCGGAAGCACCACGGTGCTCGCGTTGCCCTTCTTCGCGAATTCGCTCATCATGTCGGTCCACTGGGTGAACAGGAACAACTCGTTCGCTTCGTTCGTGGAAACACCTGACTGCTTGATGACTTCAAGCGATTCCGCAATGCCATCGGCAATTGCCTTGCGCTGTGCGGCAATGCCGCGGCCGGCTTCCTCCATGGCCTCGGCGCTTGCTTTCGCTTCGGTGACAATCTTGATGCGCTCGGCTTCGGCAAGGCTCTGTGCGGCAATGCGCTCACGCTGCGCGCTGTTGATTTTGTTCATGGACTGCTCAACATCCGGTGGCAGGCCAATGCTGGTAATCAACGTGCTGACCAGGTCGTATCCGTATTCGCGCATCATGGCGGAAACGGTGGCGTTCACGTCGCTTGCAATGGAATCCTTCTTGTCGAATACTTCGTCAAGCGTGTAACCGGGAACAGCGGAGCGAAGCGCGTCAATCAGGTACGCGCGCATCTGATTGATGGGTTCGCTGAGCATGTAGTAGCTGCGATATACGCCATTGCCGCGTTGACCTGCGCCATCTTGGTCGTAACTCACATGATACTGCGCGGCAATGTCCATGGTCACCGTTACGTTGTCCTTCGTCTTTGCGTCAATGCGAAAGTCAATCTGATTTGTGCGCATGCCCACTTTTGCGGCAACACGCTCAAGAACGGGAATCTTGAAGTGAAAGCCCGGCCCCACAATGCGGTTGTATTTGCCCAGGCGTTCAATGATGTACGCGTTTTGCTGCTGCACAACAAAAAACGCGCCGCCCATGATGAGCAGGATAAGAACAATAATGATAAGCGTGGGGAGCAGGGTGAAAAGACTGCTGATCAATCCCATAAGGTCTCCTATCTTTCGGTGGTTTACCGGAATCGTATCGCTTTTAATTGTACCAAGTTGAGCAGAACTGTGTAGGAACGCGCGCCATCTGTTGCCGTTTTTTGACTTTGCCGCGATGGTCTTACGGTTTACAACGGTGCAGGTCACGTTTTAGTTGCGCATTGGTCGCGCGCCCGTCACGTTCCGCGCGCGTGCGGCTATCACGCGTTTGTCGCGTTTCGTTTGCGCGTGGCCTGGCGTGAAATCAGGTGCAGCGCGCCAAAGAGCAGAAGGATGCCTAGAAGCGCTCCTGCAGAGTCAATGCAGACATCGGTGAACAGACACGCGCGCCCAGGCACAAAAAGCTGGTGGAACTCATCGCTTACAGCATAGAAAATGCAAAACGCCCAGCTCAGAGCGGCGACTGCAAGGCTACAGGAAGGCGCTTCCGTTGTACCAAACGTGGGAAGAGCGGCAGGTTGCCTTGTCGCTCTGTCTTCCGAGAGACCCGCCGACCAGCCCACATGCAGCCGCAGTGCATTGATGGCAAGCGTGCCCAGCACCAGGTATTCCGTGAAATGTGCTAGCTTGCGCACGGGGTGATTGATGCTTTTCGTTAAAGCAAGCTGGTCGGCCGTACTCATGTCGCTAAATCCGGGAACTACCAAGTGCAAGAAACGTCCCGCAAAACCCAGGCTCAGCGCATCGGAATCTTGTGCAACGCGCGCACTCATGTAAAAGATGAAAGCGCACCATAAAACGAGCGCCACCAGCGATAACGCTGTGTGGCGCGTCGGTTTCTTCAGCTTGATTTTCCCGGTCATCTTGGGCAAGGCTGATGTCTCCGTTCGTTGTTGCTAGAATTCGACGTTGCCAAATTCGGAAAGCTGCAGTTCCGGGTTGCGTTCAGTTATCCAACGCACGCTAAACTCGTTCGTGAACAGCAGCAGGCGTTGCCCGCGCATGTTCTCTACGCGCAAAACGTCGGAAGAAAGGCGCATTTTGGCAATGTCCAGCTTTTCGGGATCGTTCATGACCCAGCGAATCTCGCTGTAGTGTAGCGGCTGGCGGCGGACTTCCACGCCGTATTCGCTTTTCAAACGACGTTCCAGCACGTCAAACTGCAAAACGCCTACAACGCCCACAATAACGCTTTCCATACCCATGCCCAGTTCACGGAAGATTTGGATGGCGCCTTCTTGAGCGAGCTGCTCCATTCCCTTCACAAATTGCTTGCGCTTCAGGGTGTTCACCTGGCTCACGCGCGCAAAGAATTCGGGCGTGAACGTGGGGATGGGCGGATACTGAACGCGCAAGTTGCCGCCGCACAGCGTGTCGCCAATGCTGAAAATACCCGGATCGAACAGGCCCACAATATCGCCGGCGTATGCTTCGTCTACAATGGCGCGGTCGTCGGCCATCATTGCCGTGCCGGTGGCAAGCTTGATTTTCTTGCCGCCTTGAACATGGTAGGCATCCATGCCGCGTTCGAATTTGCCCGAGCAAATGCGCACGAAAGCAATACGGTCGCGGTGGTTTTTGTCCATGTTGGCCTGGATTTTGAATACGAAGCCGCTGAATTCATCGCGCATGGGGTCAATCAGCTCGTTCGTGTTCACATCGCGGTATGCCAGCGGCGTGGGGGTGAGTTTCAGGAACTCTTTCAAGAAAGGTTCAACGCCGAAGTTCGTGAGCGCCGATCCGAAGAAGACGGGAGTCAGCTTGCCGCTTAACACGGCATCCAAGTCGAACTCATCACCGGCGCCGTCAAGAAGCTCCAGCTCATCGGTAAGGGTCTGGTAGTTGTTTTGACCAATGCGCTCGATGGTCTGCGGGTCATCCAGCTCGCTTTCGATTTCCTCGACCATTTTCTGGGCGTTCGCGTGACCGTCGCCCGAGAAGGAAATAACGCGACGCGTGTCGCGGTCAAACACGCCGCGGAAATCGCGTCCGTTACCAACGGGCCAGTTCATAGCGTAGGTGTTGATGCCCAGCACCTGCTCGATTTCTTCCACCAGCTCAAAGGGATCGCGGATTTCGCGGTCGCACTTGTTCACGAACGTGAAAATGGGAAT
>CAKUDT010000167.1 GCA_934645125.1 uncultured Eggerthellaceae bacterium | reverse complement strand
CAAAAGCGATCGATACGCAACGTTGATCGAGCGGTAATCCTCGAAAATTTCCGATTCGTAAATACGCTCAAGGTATTCTCCCGCTCGGCTGTCAAGCAGGTTCTCAACGCTTTTCGTCAGCTGCGCGCCGTCTTGCGCATTCAGCAAAACGACAATCGCATCGTCGCAGGTAACAGGAAGGGCGTACGCTTCTTTGATTGCGCGAATCTCGTCTAGAATAAACCCGACTTGCGCCGCCATATCCTGATGGACCTCTATCATGGCCATCATAAAACACCCTTGCGTGGGAATGTCCAAAAGCGCCATTTGCCGATATATGTAAGAAGCTTCAAGACCCTCCGTGGAAATCAAGTGCAGCAGGAACTTCTGATCAAGCTCTTCTTGGCCGGCAGACAGCCCCAGTTTTCTTTTGAGCAGCATGTTGCAAAGCCCCATGAACATTTCGAACAGATCGTGCTGTCCTTGCGTAAAATGGTCCTCGCTGGTGGCCATAACTACCAAGCCCATATAGCGCTGCTGCAGGAAAAGCGGCGCAGTCATAAGCGAGCAGGGGATGCTTTCGGATGCGGGGTATTCTTTGATGCCCGTTTGGTATTTTATTTCTTCGCTTAGATAGTCGCCGTGACGTTGGGAAGCCAGTATCTCATCGGAATGGTAGCCCAGTTCAATGAGCGAACGATTGACATCGTCGATCGGCTTTATGCCGCGTGTGTAAGCCAGGAGTTGATAATTGCTGCCAACGATGCTGATGAAAAGCCCAATTCCCGTTTCCGCCAGGTCAACAAGCGTCTGAAGGGGCTTAGGCGTGCTCAATGCCAAAGCGGATCGGTAAGCGTAATCGTCAATGGATAAAAAGCTGCCTTGGATATCGGACAGCAGCGTATCGATGTCCTGGCCGCTTTTCGTGGCGCGCACGATGCATACTTTCGAGCGCGTCTTTTTCGCCCAGATTGCCTGGTCGCATTGCTCATCTTCGTTGCTGCGCAGAAAAAGCAGGAAAGGCGAAACTCCATCCCCTGAAGGCAGCGTGGTGCATTTCGTGTCGGCTACCAGCAGCGTGGAGGCCTGTTCGGCAACGGTGTTATTCGGACGCATGACCCTGCGAAGGCAAGGGAAGCTGGTCTCAAACGGCAAAACAATCTCGTAGCCCATAATGGCAAGGTGGTCGGTAAGAATACCGGTTGATACCTTCAATTCATGGCGATGTTCAGCGTTTGAAAGGCGCTTATCCATCAGAAACTCCTACGCATGTACGATTGTGTGAAAAAATAGCTGTAAATACTGTAAAAAATTACACTATGCGCATTGTAAAACATGTGCGGCGCATGAAGCCGTCCGCGCGAACGCTTTTGCGCGTCTTCACGGTTTATGCATGATTTGCACAATCAGTGTGGCGTAGCGCGTGGAGCAAGGCGAAGGTGCCGCGCGCAGGGGGTGCCGCGCGCGGGGGCGCAGTGCGTGGAGAGCATATTGGGGTGCGCAAGCGGCACGCGCATTGCGAAGCGGATGGCTGCGACGCGGAACGCAGGTGCGGAGCGGAGCTGGGGCGAAGCGCCGCGAATCGTGGTGGGCCGAGTGGAGCAAACCAATCCAGCGCGCTTATTTTTTACCGCCTTCGCCGATAGGTGTGGGGGAGTGCTGTCTGTTCGTGCGTTTCGTGCAATATTATTTGCACAGGTGTAAAAAACGGTCCGTAGCGGCGCGCTTGATTTGGCGAAGAGAGCAATAGGAGCAGGCGGGAGCCTAGATAGCAAAAGAACGCCCACAGGGTAAGGACGATTCCAAAGACAACGGAAAGCGAAGGAGAGCGAATCATGCAGCAAACGAAAGACATGCAGATGGCTCGAACGGCAACTCAGCCGCCATCGACGACCCAGACAGCATTGCCCCAACAGGTAGATATAACAAACACCCAGGTAGCGGCGTTGCGTCCTGATGCGTTGTCGCCTGCGGAAATCGAGCAGAAAGCCGAAACGCTTGCCATAGGCAAAGCAACCATGGCGGCTTCGAAGCTCTTCCTTTTAGCCGTGATGGCCGGCGCGTTCATCGCGTGTGGCGCCACGCTGTTCACACTGGTGCAAGGCGACACGCAGCTACCGTTTGCGGTCAAGCGCGTGTTCGGCGCGTTTTGCTTCTCCTTGGGCCTTATGCTCGTAGTCTGCTGCGGCGCCGAGCTGTTCACGGGAAACTGCCTGATGGTGTGCGGCTTGAACAGCAAGAAAATTGACGTGAAGGGCCTTTTGCGCAATTGGTGCCTTGTGTGGCTGGGTAATTTTGCGGGCTCGCTTATCATCGCAGCGCTGGTGTACGGCTCAAATATGGCAAGCATGAACGGCGGAGAAGTGGGTGCGGCTATGGTGTCCATTGCGGCAGGGAAGGTGTCTCCCGATGTGCTTACGCTTTTCTGCAAGGGCATCATGTGCAACTTCCTGGTGTGTTTGGCGGTGTGGATGAGTTTCGGTGCGCGCACGATGGCAGACAAGCTGCTGTGCGTGATTATGCCGATCACGGCGTTTGTCGCCTGCGGCTTCGAACACAGTGTTGCCAACATGTTCTTCCTGTTCGAGGGCTTGTTTGCCCAGATGGCTGGCTTTGGCGCTGGCGGAATCGCATTGAGCGGCATCTTCTACAACATTGGCGTGGTAACGCTGGCGAACATTGTGGGTGGCGCGCTGATGGTGGGCGTGAGCTACTGGTTTGCTTACGCGAAGCGCGAGAAGAAATAGCGCGCGAGAAGGTATGCGACGGGCGTCGCCGCACGGGTACAACGTAGCAGAATTCCCGCGGCAGAAATGTTAAATAGCGAAAAACAAAACGCGATGTCGTTCGAATGAAACGGCACGACACCATACAATAGGCACGGTAAAAATGAGAGAAGAGAGGATGGGTGTATGACAAAACTCCAGGTCATGCCCATGAAAAATATTGACACGCAGCTTGGCGCCACCATGGAGCGCTTCGGCAGGCGCGTAGCGGCGCTCCCCGTGGGGAGCTGCCCTGTGGCGGCGCAGGTGGCGCTTTTGGAAACAGCATGCCAGCAGACGTGCGGAAAATGCGTTCCGTGTCGCGATGGCCTGCCGCAGCTTGTGCGTCTTCTGCGCGAAATCGAAAGCTGCACGGCCAATGAGCAAGCGTATGCGCAGGCACAACAGCTGGCAACTATGATTCGTGACACGGCTGACTGCGCGATTGGCTACGAAGCGGCGCAAGACGTCCTTGAGGGCATGGAAACGTTCGCGGCCGAATACGAAAGCCACGTGAAGGCGCACGCGTGCGCGTCGCTCGAAGGCCAAGCAGCGCAAGTTGTGCCGTGCGAGGCGTTTTGCCCCGCACACGTGGATATCCCCGGGTACATTTCGCTCGTGGGCCAGGGCGATTGCGCGAGCGCCATCAAACTCATCCGCAAGGACAATCCGTTTCCCACAGCGTGCGCGTTCGTGTGCGAGCATCCCTGCGAGCTGCGCTGCCGCCGCATGCTGATCGATGCGCCTCTTAACATTCGCGGCATCAAGAAGTTTGCCGTTGATCAAGTGGCGGCCGATACGGTGGAAGTTCCCGCGCGCAGCGTTGATACGGGCCGTGCTATTGCTGTTGTGGGTGCAGGCCCCAGCGGTCTGACCTGCGCGTATTACCTGGCGCTCATGGGTCATCACGTTACGGTGTTCGAAGAGAAAACGCAGCTGGGCGGCATGATGCGCTACGGCATTCCCGCGTATCGTTTCCCGCGCGAGCGCTTGGACGAAGATATTCGCGCCATTCTGAGCGTGGGGAACATCAAAGTGAAGACGGGCGTGAACATTGGCACTACGCAGATGGAGCGCCTGTGCGCAACGTTCGATGCTGTCTACGTTGCCATTGGCGCCCATGCCGGCAGCTCCATTCATCTGCCGGGCGAAGACGCATACGGCGTGTGCTACGCCGTTGATTTCCTGCGCGCGATGGGCGATGGCGAGCATCCCGATTTGGCAGGCAAGAAAGTAGCGGTCATTGGTGGCGGCAACGTGGCAATGGATTGCTCCCGTACCGCCGTGCGCTTGGGCGCGGCGGAAGTGAATTGCATCTATCGGCGTCGTTTGGAGGACATGACGGCCCTTCCCGCCGAGGTCGAATCTGCCTTGCAAGAGGGCGGGGAAATGCTCACGCTGCAAAATCCCGTGGAAATAGAAGTGGACGCACAGGGGCATTGCGCTGCCGTTATCGTGCAG
>CAKUDT010000166.1 GCA_934645125.1 uncultured Eggerthellaceae bacterium | reverse complement strand
GGGTAATGGTGGCACCCAGCCAAGCAGGAGTTTGGTAGCGATACGTTTTTTCGCCCGTCGCTTCGCTTGATGTTGCGTTTGTGGTAGCAAGGGGCTCGTTTTGTTCGGAGGTCTGCATGGCGTGCTCCTGTCTTTTGTCTGTGACGTAAGCGTGACGCTTGTTGTTCGTACGTCATTATAGCTTGCTGCGGCGAGCATTCGCGCGAAAGGAGTGTGCATTATGCCGAATCTGTTGCCACACCGTTGGATTGCCGCAAGGAAAACTGCTTGCAAGGGAATACAATGGAAGCATGATTGCGCATGCGTGAAGCTGCTGCGGTGCGTTCGTGCTGGGGCCGCGTAGCAGCGTTCTTGGTTTTGATACGTATGGGCAATTTTATTCAGACCAAGTAATAGTTCCGGAGGCAGTTATGGTCGAATCAATCACGTCTCAGCAATTCAAGGATTCCGTACTTTCAGGAAAAGGTCGCATTCTGGTGGACTTCTCTGCCGTGTGGTGCGGTCCGTGCCGTATGCTTGCGCCGCTGGTGGATCAGCTGGCGGAAGAGAAAGCCGGTCAACTTACGGTGTACTCTGTTGATGTGGACGTTTGTCCCGATGTTGCGGGTGCGTTTGGTGTGAGCGCCGTTCCCACGCTTATTTTGTTCGAAGATGGCAAGCCGCTGCGTCAGACCATGGGTGCGCAGCCTATCGAGCGTTTGCGTGAGTTCGTGGAGGCGTAGCCCCTCTGGTTCTTTGATTTTGCTTTGCAAATCTCACGAACTTGCTGTTTATTACGTGGATTTGAGGGGTGCAGTGAAATCGGGTCGCTCGCGCGCATTTCTTTATAGATGGAATCTGCTACAATATATGGTTGCAAAAATCGAGCGCCTATGATGGGCGTGTTTCATGAGCATATGACATTTAAGGAAGATATCCATGCGCGATAAGCTTGAGAAGATAATTTCTGCCTTCGAGGACCTTGAGGCCAAGATGGGCGACCCGGACGTTCTGTCCGATCAGAAAGAATATAACCGTCTGGCGAAGGAGTACGCTACGCAGCGCCCCCTGGCGGAGCGTGCTGCCGATTACATCCGCGCGTGCGATGACCTGGAAGAAGCAAAGCTCATGCTTTCCGATCCGGACATGAAGGAATTCGCGCAGGAGGAAATCGCCTCTATTGAAGAAAGTCTTCCTGCTATCGAGGAAGACATCAAGTTCATGCTTATCCCCAGCGATCCGGCAGACGAAAAAGACATTATCGTTGAGATTCGCGCTGCGGCGGGTGGCGATGAAGCCGCTATTTTCGCGGGCGATCTGTTCAAGATGTACGATCGTTTCTGCTCGTCCCAGAAGTGGAAGATTGAGATGCTGGACGCTTCTCCCTCGGACGCGGGTGGCTACAAGCAAGTCGAATTCAAGGTTAAGGGCGACAAGGTTTATTCCGTGATGAAGTTCGAGTCGGGCGTTCATCGCGTTCAACGCGTGCCGAAGACGGAAAGCCAGGGCCGTATTCAGACGTCTACCGCAACGGTTGCCGTCTTGCCCGAAGCCGACGAAGTTGATATCGAAATCAACGAAGCAACCGACATTCGCGTTGACGTGTTCCGCGCGGGCGGTCCCGGTGGTCAGTGCGTCAACACCACGGACTCTGCCGTGCGCATCACGCATCTTCCTACAGGTTTGGTCGTGCAGTCTCAGGACCAGAAGTCGCAGCTGCAAAACAAGATTGCGGCTATGGCTGTTCTGCGTGCTCGTTTGTATGAGAAGATGCTGGCCGAGCAGCAGGCAGAAGAAGGCGCGCAGCGTTTGGCGCAGATCGGTACGGGTGCTCGTGCAGAGAAGATTCGCACGTATAACGCCCCGCAGGACCGCGTGACCGACCACCGCATTGGCTTCAACAGCACGTACAACAGCGTTTTGCTGGGTGATGGCTTGCAGGATGTCATTACGGCGTTGCAAGCAGCCGACCGCGCCCGCAAACTGGAAAGCTCAATCAACTAAGTTTTCAATCGTTTCATTCGGGGAAGTCGCGAAACGGCGGCTTCCCGTTTTTTATGCAAGGGGGTTGGCGGTGCCCGATTTGTGGACAATACGCACAACGCTGGAATGGACCCAGGGTTACCTGGAGCGCAAGGGAGATACGAACCCGCGCTTGTCCGCACAATGGCTCCTTTCTGCGGTTACAGGTTTGTCGCGTGTGCAGATTTACGCCGATTACGACAGGCCGCTTTCGCATGCCGAGCGCGATGTGCTGCGCGAATACGTAACACGCCGTGGTGCGGGCGAGCCGCTTCAATACATTGTGGGCGAAGTGGGATTCAGACACATTGACGTAAAGGTGCGCAAAGGCATTTTGATTCCGCGCCCGGAAACAGAAGTGCTGGTCAGTGAAGCGCTTGCTGCTCTGCCGGCAGATGAGCCGTTTTTGGCGGCCGACATTTGCACGGGAAGCGGCTGCATTGCGTGCTCGCTTGCGTATGAACGCCCCGAATGCCGTGTTGTTGCAACTGATATTTCTGCCGATGCGCTGGAATTGGCACACGAAAATGTTGAGAACCTTGGGCTTGACCAGCGTGTTTCGCTTTTCCAGGGCGACTTGGGCCAAGCGGTGCCTGCTGAGCTTGTGGGTACGTTTGACCTGGTTATCTCGAATCCCCCTTACATTCCTACCGCCGTTTTGGACACGCTTGATAGGGAAGTGACCGCTTTTGAGCCCGCGTTGGCACTTGACGGCGGCGCGGATGGCTTGGAGCTGTTCCGTCCGCTTACTCAGTGGGCGGCACGTGCGCTGAAGCCAGGTGGCGTGTATGCCGTTGAGCTGCATGAAACGTGTCTTGAGCAGGCAAAAGAGCTTGCTTTACAGAATGGTTTCGCGCAAGGAGAAATCGTGCGAGATTTAGCGGGGCGGCCGCGTATCTTATTGGCGCGCCGCGCTGACTAAGAAGCGGGCCGAGTGGCCGAATCAGTAGTAAAATGAGCAGACGAATTGCTTTTCGCTTCAAACGTTTTTTGCGGGCGCACCAGGCGTTTCGGACCGATGCCTGTTAGCGAATGCGTGCTTCTTTTAAGGCTGCGCTACATAAGCCCGCGGGGGCGGGCGCAAGAAAGGAACTGTTTATGACAACGGATGCATACACGCTGAAAGAGAAAATCACGTTTGCGGCGCAACTTATCCGCACGCAGCTTGATGGACGCACGCCTGAAGTGGGTATTGTTTTAGGTTCGGGTTTGGGTCCGCTGGCAGAGCAAATCGAACAGCCGGTTTTCGTTCCCTTCGCGGATGTTCCTTTTATGAAGACTTCCACCTGCACGGGTCATGTGGGCCGCTTCGTGTGCGGCGAGCTGGGTGGAAAATGCGTGCTTGCTATGCAAGGGCGTCTCCACGGCTACGAGGGCAATACAGCGCAGCAAGTGGCATTTCCCATTTGGGTCATGCATGAGCTGGGCATTCAAACGCTCATCACCACAAATGCCGCAGGTGCTATCAACGCGTCCTACAACGTGGGCGATTTCTGCATCATGACCGATCACATCAACTTCACGGGGCGCAATCCCATTGTAGGCATTGAACCTGACCAGATTGCCTTCCGCTTCTTTAGCATGCTCGATGCATACGATCCTGAATTGCGCGCTTTGACGCAAAGTATTGCCGACGGGGAAGGCATTCCCGTTCACCAAGGCGTCTATCTGGGTCTTTTAGGGCCAAGCTTTGAGACGCCGGCCGAGATTCGTGCGTTTCGCGCCTGGGGTGCCGATACGGTTGCTATGAGCGTGTGCGAAGAAGTGATTGCGGCGCGTCACGTGGGTATGCGCGTTTTGGGTATGTCGCTATGCAGCAATATGGCATGCGGTGTTGAGAATGCCTCGCCAAACGACGTTGAAGTGTTCGAAGTCGCGAATGCGCGCTCTGCTGATTTCTGCAAGCTTATTACGTGCGTTGTTGCGGAAATGAAATAGACGCTCTCAGACGCTTGCACGATAGGCTTTTGCAATAAGAGGAAAAATGATTCGGGACGCCTCAGGGGAGACGTCCCGAATTAGTAAAGACAATCAAATAGAAACTGCTTGGGGCGTGGGAATTATTCCACGCCTTCTTTTACGAGCTGGTCATAGCAACGCGCGAACGTGTCGCAAACATAAGCAAGCTCTTCATCGGTCATGCGCGTATTCAGCGGCAACGTGATTTCGTTTGCGAAATGCGCGTACGCATTGGGGCAATCTTTGATATCGAAACC
>CAKUDT010000165.1 GCA_934645125.1 uncultured Eggerthellaceae bacterium | reverse complement strand
TTTGTGGGCGCAATGGTGCTGCTGGCGCTGTACCTGGGGCTTATCTATCAGTCGTTCAGGATTGCCCAAGGAGCAAGCAGTCTGTTCGGTTCGCTGATTGTGATGTGCGTGGTGGGCATGTGGCTGTTCCAAATACTTGAGAACATTGGCATGGACTGCGGATTGATGCCCATTACGGGCATTCCGTTGCCGTTTGTCAGCTACGGCTCATCGTTTATGCTGGTCAATTTTGTGATGCTAGGTTTGATTGGCTCGGTATGGTCGCACAGTGCCGGTGTGGGAAAGAAGAGCGTATATGAAGTTGCCTGCTGATTTCAAAGAAGTTATCAATGAAGCCATCAACATCGATGCTGCACGTCAGATGGGGGTTTCGGTAAGCGTTATCATCGACGAAACCGCCCCAGCTGATATTGTTGCCCACGTGCGTTCGCTTTTTGCCAGCGCGGCTCCGCATGCACGCATCACGGTAGGGTATCTGGATGCAGGTGAGCTTGCGTTCTCGCCAAGCGATGATACGGTGATTCTGGTAGCTGGTCTTGATGCGCGCATTGGCGCAAAAGCCAGTGAGATTCGTGCGCAGGGCGTGCCCGTTATGGTGGTAACCACGCTGTTTGACCAGGTGAAGCGTCTGGCCGAGGAAAGCGGTTATCCTATTCCGCAGGGAGATTTGATTTCCCCCGAGCTCAATGAAGAAGATGAATCGCGTGCACAGGAAGCGTTCGAAGCGGCTTTCGGTAAGATTTCTGCGCCCGATGCTATTGAGCTTTCCGTTGATCCCCCTGCGGGCTGCGATGCGCAAGGCGCGGACCGCGGAGATGCGACGACCGCGGATGCAGGTGAAAAAGCCCTTGATGTTTTGCGCGGCCGCACGGCAACGGCACGCATGGCGCTGCTCGAAAAGGCAAAAGGCATTGATTTGGCGAAGTTTCTGAAGCGTGGCACGGCGGGCGAAAATGAGCGTCCCTCCTTGCCGAATCTTTTGGGCGAACAGGCAAAACGTGCGCTCAATAATCGCATGGGCGAGTGGATTATCGAGACGTGCCGTGAAAAGCGCTTGTCGTTTGCTTTGGCGTTTCCGTTTGTGGCGCGTCCGTTGTCGCTTGAGGCCGTGAATGCTACGGCGGTGCAAAATGCCGGCATTGGCATTGTGGTATTCCTTCCCGGCGCTGACATGCCCGTTATGACTGCGAATCAGATGAAAATGATTCTGCAGATTGCAGCCGCATACGGTCAACCCATGACAGTTGAACGTGCAAAAGAGCTGCTTGTTGTTCTGGGCGGCGCGTTTTTGGCACGCAGTGCGGCGCGCAGCGTTGCAGGTATTGTTCCTGGTTTGGGCTGGGCGGTGAAGGGCGCTGTTGGTTATGCGGCAACGCTTGCCATGGGGCGAGCCGCTATCGAGTACTTCGAGAACGGCATGGGGCTCATGGGCGCAACCGGTGCAGTGGTAAGCGCGAAAAACGCCGTGGTGGGTGCCGTGGAAGACGCCATGGGGGTGTCCGCTGCGCCTGAAGCAAGTGCTCAGGAGAAAAATCAGCAAGCCGCGCAAGCGGTTAAGAACATGGCGAGCAGTGCCGCGGTTACCGGAAAACGTCTGTTGCAAGCGGCAGGTCCTTTGGGTCGTCAAGTTGCCGCCAGTGCCGCTCGTTCTTTCAAAAACGGCATAAGCTCTATGATGAAATAGTTCGAAAGGAAATCAATGACCGATTTATGGCCCCGCGTTGAGCCTTTGCTTTCACGGGTTGAGCGTCCTGCGCGCTATCTGAACCACGAATGGGGATGCACGCTGAAAAAGGATGCTCCGTTTTCGTTTTGCATGATTTATCCCGACACGTATGAGTTGGGTCAGGCAAATCAAGCGGTGCGCATTCTGGTGAACGCGGTGAATAAAACCGAGAACCTTCGCGCTGAACGCGCATTTCTTCCTGCTGTTGACATGTGCGATTTAATGCGCGAAGAAGGTCTGCCGTTGTTTTCCCTGGAAAGCTGCGCGCCTGTAAGCGAGTTCGATGTTGTTGGCATCACGTTGCCGCACGAGCTTTGTGCGACAAATGTTTTGGAAGTGCTCGATTTAGCGGGTATCCCTGTGTTGGCAGCCGATCGTCGCGAAGATGACCCCATCATTATCGGAGGCGGCCCTTGCGCATATAATCCCGAGCCGTTTGCCCTGTTCTTCGATGCAATCACTATCGGCGAAGGCGAAACGGCAACGCCCGAGACGCTTGAACGCATCTACGAGCTGCGTCGGGCGGGTGCAAGTCGTCATGAGATTTTATGTGAGCTGGCCCAGCTTCCGGGAACGTACGTTCCTTCGCTGTATCGTTGGCGCACACAGCAGGATGCGCAGGCGGCAGGCGCATGGATCGAGCCTTTGGAGGAAGGTCTTCCCACGCATATCGAGAAGCGCGTGTTCGAAGGGTTTGCTGAAAGCAGCGGATGGGAGCCGTGCGTGGTTCCTTATACGGAAGTAGTGCACGACCGCTTGAACGTTGAAGTGCTGCGCGGTTGCGCACGCGGGTGCCGTTTCTGCCAGGCGGGCATGATGTATCGTCCGGTGCGTGAACGCAGCGCCGATAACGTTGTTGACTCTGTTTTGTGCGGATTGGCTCAAACGGGGTACGATGAGGTAAGTCTTACGTCACTTTCTACAACGGATCATTCTCAGATTGCCGATATTCTGACCAGGCTTAATGCGGCATGTGCCAATAAGGGTGTGCGCATTTCGCTGCCGTCTCAGCGCCTTGATTCGTTCGGTATCGACCTTGCCTCGTTGGTGGCGGGCCAGAAAAAAGGCGGCTTGACGTTTGCCCCCGAGGCCGGTACGCAGCGTTTGCGCGACGTCATCAATAAAGGCGTGACCGAAGAAGACCTGTTCAGCGCTGTGGATGCCGCGTTTGCTGCGGGTTGGCGCAGGTGCAAGTTGTATTTCATGATCGGTCTTCCCACAGAAACCGATGAGGATATTAAGGGTATCGCGCGTTTGACGCAGCACGTGTTGGAGCGGGCGCGTAAGATTGTACCCGCAGATCAGCGCGGTGCAATCCAGATTGGCATATCGTGTGCGCTGTTTGTTCCTAAGGCTCAAACGCCGTTTCAGTGGGATGGGCAAATTTCACCCGAAGAGGCAATGCGCCGCGTGAACTTGCTGCGCCACTCCATTAAGTATCGTGCTATCAATGTGGGTTGGCACGATCCGAAAACGAGCTTTGTTGAAGCGGTCATGAGCCGTGGCGGTCGCGAAGTATCGCAGTGGGTGTATCGTTCTTGGCAAAACGGCGCGCGCTTCGATGCATGGAGCGAGCTTTTCAACCAGCAAGCATGGCTCGATGCCGCTGCTGAGCTGGGTATTAATTCTGCCGCCATTGCGCAAGCGAATTACGATACTGGCTATGTTATGCCATGGGAGCACATTTCGTGCGGTGTTTCGCGCGCGTTCTTGGCGCATGAGCGCAAGAAGGCCGCACAAGAAAAGACAACGCCCGATTGCACGTTCGGGAAATGCAGCGGATGCGGTGCTTGCCAAGCTGTTGGCGTGGACAACGTTCTTCAGCAAGAACGCGTTCCTGCACACTGCAATCCTGAAGCAGATGCTGCGTTGAGCGATTCCGACCGTGATGATTCTGCTTCTCCGAAAATCGCGTCCGAACAGGAGGTATGCCATGAGTGATCCCGCGTTGTTTCGTTTGCGCTTCCGTTTTTGCAAAAAGGGTCGTTTGGCCATGCTCTCCCATTTAGAGGTGGCACATGCTCTTGGGCGCGCCGTGCGTCGCGCCGACCTTCCGTTTGCGGTGAGCCAAGGTTTCTCACCGCATATGCGCATTGCTTTTGGCTCCGCGTTGCCCGTGGGTGTGGGCGGCACGGAAGAGATTTTCGACTTGCTGCTGAAAGACTACGTTGCGCCCGCGAAAGCGCTTGCAGCGCTTCAGGCAACAAGCGTGCCCGACATGATGCCGTATGAATGCGCATATGTGGAGCATAATGCCACGGCGGCATCGGTCTGCTATCCGCTTTCCGATTACGAAGCGCACTTGAGCTGCGCTGTTGATGCATTGCGCGTGCCGGAATCCCTTACGGTCATTCGTAAGAAGAAAGAAAAAACCATTGTGGTAGGGGAGTATTTACACGGCGAGGTGCAGGTAGAAGGGGATACGGTTCGTTTCACGCTTGAAGCGAAGCCGACGGGTTCCTTGCGCCCTGATCTTCTTTTGAATGCATGTTTGGAGGAAT
>CAKUDT010000164.1 GCA_934645125.1 uncultured Eggerthellaceae bacterium | reverse complement strand
GGGCACGGCAAAAGCGGGTGCAAAGACCGCTTCTGCCACGAAGACAACGAAGAAAGCGGCAACCAAGACAACAACTAAAAAGGCCGCCGCGAAGAAGACGACTGCGAAAAAGGCCGCAACAAAAGCTGCTGCTTCAACAGAGTCTGCGGGCGTCAACGAAGAAAACGAGTAAGGGGGCAGGAATAGCATGAAAGTCGTTACCCCTGAATCTATCGCTCGCGCGCTTGAAGAGAATATTCCGCAGCTTGCCTATGTTCTGCCAGCCGATGTGAAGCAGGCGCTTGAACAGGCACGACAGCGTGAAACGAACCGTTATGCCGCTCAGGCGCTTGACTTGCTGCTTGAAAATGCAGACATTGCTGCAACCGATAGCGTGCCGCTGTGCCAAGACACGGGAACTACCTGGGTTTGCCTTGAAGTGGGACCCGATATTGTGGTGCCCGGAAATGTGTTCTCGCGCGTCAACGAGGGCGTGGCGCATGCGTACGTCAATGGCAAACTTCGCAAGTCGGTGGTGAAAGACGCGCTTCTCAACAGGGAAAACACGAAGAATAACACACCAGCCTTCACTGATATCCATTTAGTGGACGAGCCGGGCGTATGCCGCTTGCACATTATGCTTAAGGGCGGCGGCTCCGATAACGCAAGCCGCGTGGTCATGCTTGCCCCCGGTGCGGGTCGCCAAGGCATTGTGGACGAAGTCGTAAAATGCGTACGCGAAAAAGCAGCAAACGCGTGTCCGCCGCTTGTGGTGGGCGTGGGCGTGGGCGGCACGTTCGATAAAGTTGCCGGCCTGGCAAAGCATGCGCTCATGCGCCCCATTGATGTGCCGGCGGCCGATGCCGATCATGCCGCGTTCGAGCAGGAGCTGCTTGACGCCATTAATGCTACCGGTGTGGGGGCTGCCGGTTTCGGCGGCGATACCACCGCGCTTGCAGTGCGCGTGGAAACGGCACCGTGCCACATTGCGGCTTTCCCCGTTGCCATCAATTTGGGGTGCTCGGCCATGCGCCGTTGCACCATTGAGCTGCAACCGCAAGAGATTGATACGTTGCAGCAGCTTGCGGCCTTAATGACGTCTGCCAATGAAAACGAACAGGGGGCTTGCCATGAGTAATGCCGATGCAATTTCGTTGCAGCTTCCCCTTGCAAAAGATCAGCTTGCCAACTTGAAGGTGGGCGATAAATGCCTACTATCAGGCGTTATGTATACTTTGCGCGATGCAGGACACGTGCGTTTGCTCGATGAACTCCATAAGCAGGGGTGTCTTCCGTATGATCTGGAAGGCCAGGTCATCTTCTACGCAGGACCGTCTCCTGCGGCGGCGGGCAGGCCGTTTGGCGCCATTGGACCCACCACATCTTCGCGCATGGATTTTGCTGCACCCGAGCTGTACCGTGCGGGCATTGTTGCCACGGTGGGCAAGGGGCACCGCAGCGCGGCTGTTGTGGAAGCCATCAAGGAAACGGGCGGCGTGTATTTTGCTGCCGTGGGCGGCGCTGCTGCCGCGTTAGCGAAATGCATTGTTTCCGAAGAAGTGATCAGCTACGCCGACCTGGGCACCGAAGCATTGCGAAAAATCCAGGTCAAAGACTTCCCGGTGTTCGTGGCGCTTGATGCAACGGGAGCATGCTTGTATGTGTAACGCAGAAGTGAATCAGAACAAAAATCAAGGCATCTTCATCACGTTTGAAGGCGGCGAAGGTGCTGGCAAATCGACCCATATCTCGTTTTTAGCATATTGTTTGCGCGAGCTGGGATACGAGGTATTGTGCCTGCGCGAGCCGGGTGGAACGGATATCGGCGAAACGCTGCGCGCGATTGTGCTTGATCCGAAAAACGATTGCCTGGATGCGCATGCGGAGCTGTTCATCTACGAAGCGGCGCGCGCGCAGATTGTCGCCCAGGTCATTGCACCTGCTCTTGAGCGGGGTGCCATTGTGCTGTGCGATCGTTTCTACGACTCCACTGTTGCGTATCAGGCTGCCGGTCGCGGCCTTTCGGCGCAATTCATTGATGCCGCGAATGCCTTCGCATGCCAAGGCACCGTGCCGCAGCGCACTATTCTTATGGTGAGTGCCACCACGGAAGAAGGTCTAACGCGTGCCACGAACGAAGGCGCCGACCGCATTGAACGTGCGGGCGTTGATTTTCATGCCCGCGTGAATGCGGCGTTTCTTGATATTGCGCGCAAGGAGTTCGAGCGCGTGCGTGTGGTGCAGTTCGCCGACAGCAAAGCGGAAACGGCGCAGCGCGTGTTTGACCAGGTGAAAGATTTGATTCCTGCCCTTGAGCGCGCCGCCGCAGCAAATAAACATTTCTTTGATCGCGTTGAGGATAAATCGCTCTACGAGGGGAGCGCCCTGTAGCCATGCCCGCGATGCTTGAGCAAATCACCTTGCAGCCGCGCATTCGCGACCTGCTTATTTCCATGGTTGAAGCGAATCGCACAACGCATGCGTACCTGTTTTCGGGCCCGAAAGGCGCGGGAAAACTGGATATGGCATGCGCCTTCGCCCAAGCGCTTGTATGCGCTGACCAGGGGTGCGGCTGTTGCATTGACTGCAAGAAAGCGCTTCTGCGCAATCATCCCGACATCCAGATAATCACGCCGAAAGGCGCTCAGGGCTACTTGATCGAGCAGATTCGCGAAGTGGTGACCAGTGCTACGCGCGCGCCCATTCAGGCCCAACGCAAGGTGTTCATTTTGGAAGACGTTGAGCAGCTGGGGACATCAGCCGCAAATGCCTTCCTGAAAACGCTCGAGGAACCCAGCCCGCGTGTGACGCTCATTTTGCTTACGAGCCACCAAGATAGCGTGCTGCCCACCATTCTTTCCCGCTGCCAAGTGGTGTCGTTTCCTGCCATTCCTGAAGCGGATTTGATTGCGGAAGTCGTGCAGAAAACGCAATGCGCGCCTGATATCGCGCGTATCGCAGTGAACGTGTGCGCTGGCTCGCTTGAGCTTACGGAAGCGTTTTGCACGTCCGATGACTTGCAGCAGATGCGTCGCAACGTGCTAGATGCCCTGGAAGCGCTGCAAGAAAGCGATGATTGGGATACCCTGAAGCTCTCTGCCGGATTAGCAACGGGCGGGGAAAGCCTGATAGAAGAGCTGCAAGCCCAACAAGAAGAAGAGCTTGCGGTTGCCGATGACTTTCTTTCCAAAGGTGCGCGCAAGCAGTTGGAAGACGCCCACAAGCGCGCCATTACTGCCAAGAAGCGCCAGCTGTTCCATTTGCGTTGCAGCATTATGGAGTCGTGGCTGCGCGACATCTTGCTGCTGCGCACGGGTTGCGCAAGCATCATGGCAAACCCCGATGCCGCCGAGGGGCTGCGTCGGGCCGCAAAAGCAACATCGGAAGCAGGCGTATTGTGCGCATGCGCAGCAGTTTCGCGCGCAAAAGCGGCAATGGATTATAATGTATCGTTACAACTTTGTTTAGACACGTTACTGTTAGATATAAGAGAGGACCTCTATGGCCCGCATAACACCCGTTAAACTGCCATCGAGTTCGAGAACTCTTTGGTTTGATGCAAATGGCGTTGATGCCGTTAAGGGCAACGCCGTAATCGTGCAAACTGCACGTGGATCCGAGTACGGCACTGTTTCGGAGCCGCCGTTCGATGCTACGCCTGAGCAGCTTTCTTCTTTGAAGTCGTCGCTTAAGCCCGTGGTGCGCTTGGCAACGGAGAAGGACGCGCAACACTTGGCTGAGCTGCAGCAGCGCGCGCGCGACATTATGCCGGCGTATCGCGAGCTCGTAGAGGAAGAGGGGCTGGACATGCGCCCCGTTTCCGTGGAATTTCTGTTCGATGGCGATAAGGCCGTATTCTATTTTGAGTCTGAAGATCGCGTTGACTTTCGCGAGCTGGTGCGTAAGCTGGCTTCGCGCTTCAAGGTGCGCGTTGACATGCGCCAGATTGGCCCGCGCGACGAAGCGCGCATGGTGGGTGGCATTGGGCACTGCGGCCAGGAGCTGTGCTGCAAGCGCTTGGGCGGCGAGTTCTGCCCTGTTTCCATTCGCATGGCAAAAGAGCAGGATCTGTCGCTGAACCCGCAGAAAATTTCGGGCATTTGCGGACGCCTGATGTGCTGCTTGCGCTATGAATATGATGCGTATAAGGATTTCAAGGGGCGCGCGCCGAAGGTGGGTGCCAAGATTGAAACCCCCGATGGCGTGGGTAAAGTTATTTCGCTGGATGTTCCCAAAGAGATGGTGACCATTC
>CAKUDT010000163.1 GCA_934645125.1 uncultured Eggerthellaceae bacterium | reverse complement strand
AGCATCAGCTTCGAATTTAATATCTTTAGCCATAGTTCTCTTCTTTCTGTAGCATCGGCGTTTGGAGCGGCACCTTGACTTTCAGAACCCAGCAAGCCCTCGCACACGGCGCATCAGGCCGCTTAGCTCGGACTTCTGGAACCTTCAAGTCAATCTGCTCGCTCGAAACACCTCTTAACGAAGTTGAATTTCGAGATGAATTTCTAAACGAGCAGCAAGACTACTCAAACACGCCGTATATGTCCTCGGCACGAACAATCAGCAGTTCCTCCTCGTCAACGGTCACTTCCGTGCCGCCGAACTTGCCATACAGAACCTTGTCGCCAACTTTAACCGGCATCGGAATCAAAGTGCCGTCCTTGTCGCGCTTACCTTCGCCAACAGCAACTACGACGCCAGTCTGAGGCTTTTCCTTGGACTCGCGAGACAGATACAAACCAGAAGCAGTTTTGTCCTCAACCTCGTCGCGCTTAACGATCACGCGATCACCCAGTGGTTTCAAAGTCATTTTGAAGCCATCCTTTCTGCGTTACACGCATTTGTTTGTTTCTTAGCACTCAGTCATATCGAGTGCTAATCAGATAACGTTTGCATATTAGCACCATAACGTTTAGTTTCAAGGATGACTCAAGAAATCTATCTGATTGTCACTTAGATGTAAGAAAACAGCGAAGATGTTGAAACGCTTCCCTACTTATAAAAATCAGCGGAAGGAAACGGCGGCTCGAGCGCCCGCTTGAACGCATAGCTGCGCATCGTCTTTTCGATACGCTCCACTTCAGCCGCATCGAAACCTTCGGCGGCAACTTCTTGCACGGACATTTCGCGCTCCACCAAGCGAATAAGAATCTGGTCAAGCAACTTATAGCTTACACCCAGGCTCTTCTCATCTTCTTGACCTGCGGAAAGCTCTGCCGAAGGCGGCTTGTCAATCACATGCTGCGGAATAGGTTCCACCTGCCCCGCCGCCCGCGCTTGCTGGTTCATCCATTCGGCCAGCTCGAAAACGTGCGTTTTATACAGGCCGCCAAGGGGCGCATACGCGCCCGCCGTATCGCCATACAGCGTGGAGTAGCCCATCATCGCTTCGCTCTTGTTACCGGTGTTCACCACCATCCAACCATACTGGTTAGACAGCGCCATAAGAACAATCATGCGGCAGCGCGCCTGGGAGTTTTCCGCCGCAAGCCCTGCGAGTTCTTCGCCATATGCCCGACGAAACTCCTGTTCAAACGCGAGAAACGGCTCTTTGATTGAAAACGTGCGCGTCTCAATACCTAAGCGCTCCGCTAAATCGTGCGCATCGGTCAACGAGTGGTCGGAAGAAAACGGACCCGGCATCAAAACGCCATGAACACGCGAAGCGCCGAACGCATCCACGCACAGCGCTGCCGTCACGGAAGAATCAAGGCCGCCCGACAAGCCAACAATAACTTCTTTGCAGCCAATTGACTCGGTGAATGCGCGCAACTGGGAAACGCATTCCTGGTGTACTTGATTCATATCCATGGGAGATGCCTCCTTCGGCCGTTATGCCTGACGAATGCGCTCCGCCAGCCACGATGCCCAAGCGTCAACGCCTTCGCCTTTTGTGGCGGCAATGGGGAAAACGGGCGCTTGCGGATTCAGCTGTGTAACGGATGCGCGGAATGCTTCTTCGTCAAAATTAAACACCGGCATCGTGTCCACTTTGTTAAGGATGATAGCTTCCGATATTTGAAACACACCCGGGTATTTGAGCGGCTTGTCGTCGCCCTCGGGCACAGACAAAATCATAACCTTGGCATTTTCACCCAAATCGAAGTCGGTAGGGCATACCAGATTACCCACATTCTCAATGATAATCAGATCAAGACGCTCCAGATCAAGAACGTCAATCGCACGCTTGAGCATGGCGCTTTCCAAGTGGCACGCGCCGCCCGTATTGATCTGAACTGCGGGAATACCCTGCGCTTTAATGCGCTCGGCGTCCACGGAGCTTGCAATGTCGCCCTCGATAACGGCAATGTTGAACTCATCGCGCAGCGCCTCGATGGTTGCCAAAATAGTAGACGTCTTACCCGAACCAGGGCTTGCCAGCAGGTCAAGAACGAACACGTGGTTTTCCGCAAAACGCTTGCGCAGTTCAGCCGCAAGTGTATCGTTTTTGTCCAAGATAGGCTGCTTCATATCAATTTTCATGGCATATCCTTTGCATTGAACTGGATGTTTATCATTTTAGGGCAGCGCCAGTAGCTTACTTGGCAAACGGTCGCCCGAATCTTTTATTTGCGACAGTGTACGCCATAACCGCACCTCCTGCACGCTCATTCGTGCTCAGCGGGTGTTTTATTGGGCGATTACTGAGCGGCTCACTGGAGCTTCGCTGAATGCGCAACGCGATGTGCGACTGCACGTCACATCCTGAAGCAAAAGAAAAGCGCCCCGAAGAGCGCTTCCGCGGTTTTTCCTATTCACCCGGTCCTTCGTCGGGCGTTTCGATCTCAATGGAATCGATTTGCATCTCGCGCCCCGAAAGAAGTTCGGTGACAAAGCTGCCGCACGCAGGGCACGACACATGAAAGCGGTCGTGCTGGTAACGCTCGCCGCAGTCAAGGCACACGCTTTCCGGCTTGACCAGGTTCACGTTAAGCTCAGCATGGGCGCACAGCTCGTATTCGGGCAACTCCCGCAACGCCTCGAACGCAAAAATCAACGCCTCGTGGATGCATTCGGTCATTTCCCCCACAGAAAGCGAGATAGACGTCACGCTGAGCGCGCCCGCCTCTTTCGCCGAATCGCACACGGTATCCATGACCCCGGTCATAATTCCCAGTTCATGCATGGTAAAAGCTCCTCTACTGGTTTTCAGCGCTGGCCATCAACGACAATGCGTTGCGAACGACTTACCGCCGCAGTGCCCGTACTAGAACTAGTCATCTTCGCGGTCGCGACAATCCATCGCACCGCCCGCGCCAGAACTAGTCGTCCGCACGCTCCGCGCGCATCTTCTTCCACTCCGCCATCATTTCGGCTTCTTCGGCCTCATCGCGTGCACGCTGCGCTTCTTGCTCCTTCAGACGTTTACCCAGCGCAATGCGGGAAATAAGCAGGCTCAACTCGTACAGGGAAACCATAGCGGCGAACATCAGGATCATGGTAACAGGCGATGCATCGGGCGTGATCATAGCGGAAACAACAATGAGCCCCATGTATACGTAACGCCACGAAGCACGCAGCTTCTTGTACGGCACAATGCCGAATACCACCAGGTAGAACACGACAAGCGGCAGCTCAAACGCAAGGCCGAAACCAATTTCGAACTTGATGATGATGCTCACATACGATGAAGCACGCGGAAGCACGGCTGCAAAACCCGATGCCTGGTCGCACAACCACGAGAAAGCCGGGTTCAAAATAATGAAGTAGCAGAACACCGTGCCCAAAATGAACAGAGCAACCGCTGCGGCGAACGTGGGAATAAACCATTTGCGCTCTTTTGGCTTAAGCGCCGGAAGGAAAAATGCCAGAATCTGCCACAAAATAATGGGCGAGCACGCCACTAAAGACGCCCAGAACGAAACGCTGAAGCGCACGCTAAACGACTCAAACGGGTCGATAGCGGTCAGCACCGCCATGCCTTGCGCATCGGTCGGAAGGAACTCCGCGATAGGCATAACCAGGAACTGCGCGATGGTCGGCGTTGCGAGATAGAAGATGCAAACCGATACGGCAAGGGCAACAACAATGCGAACCAAGCGCATGCGAAGTTCGCCCAGGTGGTCCATAATGGGCATTCGAGCAGGTCCGATAGGCATAATCTACTCCCTCCCTTCAATGGTAGATGGTGCAGTGGTGGGAGCAGCATCGGCTGCGGAAGTTTCGGGTGCGTCGGTCACGGGAGCTGCAGCTTCGGCCTGCTGGGCCTCAACTTGGGAAACAGCAGCATCGGCCGCTTGTACGGCTGCTGCCGCAGCGGCGGCTTCTTCGGCGGCTTTTTGTTCTGCCTGCGCGGCAAGCCGTGCAGCGCGCTCTTTCTCGTAGCGGGCGCGGCGCTCGGCAAACGTTTCGGCAGGCGCCTCTTTGCCGGCGTTAGCGGTGGCGCCGGCACTGGCGGCATTGCTCGCGCCAGCGGCGTTATCGGTAGAAGCAACGTTCTGAGCTGATGTTTCAGTAGATTCGTCCTTTGCCGATGACGCTGCACCCGCAGCTGCACCATTCGAAGCAGCAGAAGCGGCCGGCTTTTTCTTCTTGGCAATAGAAGCCATCTCGTTC
>CAKUDT010000162.1 GCA_934645125.1 uncultured Eggerthellaceae bacterium | reverse complement strand
AAGCGCTCGATAAGCGATGAGTCATCGGTGCCGGAAAAGCCGTCGTACAGAGCCGATGCATGCGCACGACGATACATGCCCGTGCGGAAAATCTGCGGCGTTTGCGCATTCCAGAATGCACGGCGGTCGGGCGTGCCCACAATCACGCCGTTTTCGACCATCTTCAACGTATCAATAGCGGGCGTAGCCACAATCACGCCATCAGCATCCAGGCTGCCCTTGATGGTGTTCAGTGCGTGCGTGACCAGCCGCGGCGTGATCAGCGGGCGCGCACCATCGTGAATAACGGTGAATTCGAAGGCATCAGGCACGCATTCCAGCCCCGAAAACGCCGACTCCTGACGCGAATCGCCCGCATCAGCCAGCACAATGGGCGTCACAAAATCGAAAGGCTCAATGGCAGTCTGCGCATACTCATCGCGGCGCGCCTTCGGGCACACCACCACGATAAGACCAATGTCAGCCACTGCATCGAGTGTTTCAATTGACCAGGTGAGAAGCGGTTTTCCCGCGATATCAATGAGCTGCTTGCCACCCGATTCGCCAAAGCGTTCACCCGAGCCGCCCGCCAGCACCACCGCCGCGGCGCTGGCGTTTTTTGCCACGCATCCCGCGTACTCAACGTTGTCCTGGTCAGACGACGCGTCCACCAGCTGCGTAATCAAATCGAAAATCCGATTGTTGTCTTTATACGCCATTCGGCCCATGACATTCCTTTTTTCGTTTTCTTTATCCGTCGGGGAAGGCGCGCGCGGTTGCCCGCCCGCGCGCCATTTCTTCCCCGCTTGCGCCTTTTCATCGCCGCCTCGTGCGCCAACTGCATCCGCCAGCTGCGCGACCGGCGTTGCCATCAGCGCCTTCGCCAGCCGCTAGTCTACCGCACCGTCGTCCGCTGCGCCACCGGGAGTGCCGGCACCCGCCGCTCCCAAGTTGTACTGCGTGAGCAGCAGCTCTGTTTCGCGCGCAATGTTGTCGCGCTTGCGCGGCGCGGGAATGGAGCCTTCGCCCTGCGTGAACGTAAGCTCCTCGCCCTCCAGGTCCACCTGGATAACCGAACCGCTGGTCCACTTCCCTTCCAGGATCTGCTCGGACAGCGGATCTTCCAGCAAACGCTGAATAGCGCGACGCAACGGACGCGCACCGAACGTCACATCGGTGCCTTCCTTCGCCACGAACTTCAACGCATCGTCGCTCAGGTTGATGGTCATGTTCAGCGCAATCAGACGCTGACGCAGGTCGTCCACCATCAGCGACACAATCTGGGAAATCTCGGCAGACGTCAGGCTCTTGAACACGATGATTTCATCCAAACGGTTCAAGAATTCCGGACGGAACGTGCGCTTGAGCTCGGCCATTACGCGGTTCTTGATTTCCTTGTCGGAAAGGCCCACGTTCTCGCTGCCCGAGAAGCCCAGCGTTTGCGTTTGCGCAATTTCGTGCGCGCCCACGTTGCTAGTCATAATGATGACTGTGTTGCGGAAGTCCACCGAGCGACCCTGGCTATCGGTCAGGCGACCTTCTTCCAGAATCTGCAGCAAAATGTTGAAGACATCGGGGTGCGCCTTCTCAATCTCGTCGAACAGCACCACCGAGTACGGGCGCTGACGCACGGCCTTCGTAAGCTGGCCGCCCTCGTCGAAGCCCACGTAGCCCGGAGGCGAACCCACCAGGCGCGACACGCTGTGCTTCTCCATGTATTCGGACATGTCGAAGGAGATAAGCGCGTCCTCGGAGTTGAACAGGAACTCCGCAAGCGCCTTGGAAAGCTCGGTTTTGCCCACGCCGGAAGGACCCAGGAAAATGAACGAACCCGCAGGTCGTTTTGGGTCTTTCAGGCCCGCGCGCGAACGACGGATAGCCTTGGACAGCGCCGTAACGGCTTCGTCCTGGCCAATAACGCGCTCGTGCAGCACACCTTCCATGCGCAGCAGCTTCGCGGTTTCCGTTTCCGTAAGGTTGGACACTGGCACGCCCGTGGTCATGGATACCACATCGGCCACTTCTTTTTCCGTGACTTCCTGGATTTCCTTGCCGCTGTCTTCGGGAAGGTTCTTTATTGCCTCGTCGCACTGGGCGCGCAGCTCTTCTTCCTGGTCACGCAGCTGCGAGGCCTTCTCGTAATTCTGCGCGGCAACGGCGGCGGTGCGCTCCTCGGTCACCTTGCGCAGCTTTTCTTCCAGCGCGCGCACTTCTTCGGGCAGCACCATGTTGCGAATGCGCATGCGCGCGCCCGCTTCGTCAATCACGTCAATGGCCTTGTCGGGCAGGAAGCGATCCTGAATGTAGCGCTCGGACAGCGACACTGCCGCCTGCAGCGCTTCGTCGGTGAAATGCACGTTATGGTGCGCCTCGTAGCGGTCACGCAAGCCTTCCATAATGCGGACGGCCTGTTCAGAGGTGGGTTCAGCAACCGTAAGCGACTGGAAGCGACGCGCCAGGGCACTGTCCTTCTCGAAGTGCTTGCGGAATTCCTCAAGCGTGGTGGCGCCAATAACCTGAATCTCGCCACGGCTCAGCGGCGGCTTCAGAATGGCCGCAGCGTCAATGGAACCTTCGGCGGAACCGGCGCCAATCAGCGTGTGAATCTCGTCGATGAACAGGATAATCTTGCCATCATCCTGCACTTCCTTGATGCATTTCTTCAGGCGCTCTTCGAATTCGCCGCGGAACTTGCTGCCTGCCACCAGCGCGGATACATCCAGTGTGACAATGCGCTTGCCGCGCAGCAGATCGGGCACCTCATTCGACACGATGAGCTGAGCCAATCCTTCCACCACGGCGGTTTTGCCCACGCCCGGCTCGCCCAACAGCAGTGGGTTGTTCTTCTGGCGACGCGACAGGATTTGCATCACGCGCTCGATTTCTTTCGCGCGGCCGATAACGGGATCCAGCTTGCCATCGCGCGCTTTTTTCGTAAGGTCGGTGCCGAATTCCTTCAGGATGCTCTCCTGCGAGGACTCGCCGCCGAACGGATTATTGCCCGCCAGCACAGGGGTCTGCCCCACCAGATCATGTAGCACGCCGCGGATGTCGTCGCCCGACACGCCCAGGCGGTTCAGCACATCAAGCGCGGTTCCTTCGCCTTCACGCACAATGCCCAGAAGCAAGTGCTCGGTGGAAATGTAGCTTTGGCCCATTTGCAACGCCTCGCGCAGGGAGTTCTCCAAAACGCGCTTCACACGCGCCGTAAAGTTCAAATGCCCTGATACATCGGCGTTTTCGTCGATGGACACCACCTGAGGAATCATGCCCACCACGTCTTCGTATTTAACGTTCAGACGATCCAGCGCTTGCGCGGCAAAACCGTCCTTTTCTTGAATCAGGCCCAGCAAAATGTGCTCGGTGCCCACGTAGGGCTGCTTGAGCGCGCGCGCCTCGTCCTGAGCCAGAACAAGCACTTTGCGGGCTTTGTCGGTGAATTTTTCGAAAGCCATACCTGCCTCTTTCGTTTTCGTAAAAATGTTTTTGGGGTATATCTTACCGCAACATGACAAATATAGCTGCGTTGTGAACTAAACGTCATTCTCAGTGGCGCTGTAAAGGAGCACGGGGCGGCATTTGCTGCCAAACCAAGGGGCGTTGTTGGAAAAACGACCTTGAATTCGGGCAAATGAACGATAATCGGTGGTTCAATACCGAAACCTCAAATGCGATTCTTCAAGGCAGTCGTATGAACTGGGGTTTTGCAGAGTTCGTCCGTCTAGAATTGCTGCATACCCGCTATAAGTCAGAGAAATGCGAATCAACACCACCGAATATCGTTCATTTGCCCGAATTTGACCCCGATTTCACAACAAGAGAGTAGCTGCAGGGCGCAGATGCCGCAAAAAAGCAAAACTACCCGGTACGCCACGCCACCAGCAAATTTGTTGACAAAAGGTGGGGTAATTTGTCAACAAAAACGCCTCCCTCTCAAGTGGGAGAAGGAGGCGAAGGAAAACGCCCGGGTCGCGCGGCACCGCAGCAGCCGCCCGCAACCCGACCGACTGCTGCACCCGACCACAACCCGACCACCGCAGCCGTGCGACGCTGGCGGCAGCCGCGCCGGCTGCAAGTCATCGCCAGCAGCAGCCGTGCCACGCCACCCGCAGCGTCCGCAACAGGCCGCTATGCGCCCCAGCCGCGCAACGCCGCATACTGAATGGCAAACGCGTCCTCGGCGTACACCTGGCCATCGGGGCCGCCGCCGGGTGCACCGGTCACATCGGCACGCGCAAACAGCGCCGCATAATCCGGACGATCCTGGTAGAACGTTGTTGTGGCAATGTCGTACGCAATCTGTGCATCC
>CAKUDT010000161.1 GCA_934645125.1 uncultured Eggerthellaceae bacterium | reverse complement strand
CACCTAAGCAGCTTGGCCATATCCTGTTTGAAGTACTGGGCATGGAGCCCAAGAAAAAGACGAAGGGCAAGACGGGCTTTTCTACCGATGCTTCCGTTTTGGCGGAGCTTGCCACCGAGCATGAACTGCCCGGGTTGGTACTGAAATATCGCGAGTTGGCTAAAATCAAATCAACCTATATTGACGCACTGCCGCCGCTACGTGCCGGAGATGGGCTGGTGCACACATCCTTTAACGAGAAAGTAACTACAACGGGTCGTTTGTCGTCGTCGGACCCCAACTTGCAAAACATTCCCGTGCGCACCGAGTTCGGCCGTAAGATTCGTGAGTGCTTTGTGCCTCTGGCGCCTGATCACGTGTACGTTTCCGCTGACTATTCCCAGATTGAGCTGCGTTTGCTGGCGCATCTTTCGGAAGATGCGGGGTTAATCGCTGCGTTTACATCGGGTGCGGATTTCCACGCAAGCACTGCCGCGCAAGTTTTCGATGTGCCTATCGAGCAGGTTACACCTGAAATGCGCAGCCGTGCAAAAGCGGTGAATTTCGGCATTGTGTATGGACAGCAGGCATACGGGTTATCTCAGAGCTTGGGCATTTCGTTCGGCGAAGCAAAGGATATGATTGACAGGTACTTTGCTACGTACCCCCGCGTTCGCACGTATCTGGATGAGACGGTTGAATTCGCGCGCAAGCATGGATTTGCCCAGACTATGTTCGGGCGCCGTCGCTATATTCCCGAGTTGGCGCAGCGTAATCCCATCCGCAAGCAGTTCGGCGAGCGCACTGCCATGAATCATCCCATGCAGGGAAGCGCGGCCGACATTATCAAGATTGCCATGCGTCAAGTGCAAGAGCGCTTGGTAGCGGAAGGATTGCAGGCGCGCGTGATGCTTCAGGTGCACGACGAATTGGACTTGTCGGTTCCGCAAGAGGAGCTTTCTCAGGTGGAGACGTTGCTGAAGAGCGTGATGGAGAACGCAGCGAGTTTGCGTGTTCCGCTCAACGTGGACGTTTCCCACGGTGCGAACTGGTCCGAAGCACATTAGTTGTTGACAAATTACCCCACCTTTTGTCAACATTTTGAGCATTTGAGAACCCGAGGTGCCCTGCGCGCTTCGGGTTTTTGCGTCCCTCTGCGGTGCGTAGTCCGGATTAAGGTGCTTCCTGGCGCGATGCCGCCTAACGATGTGGGGGCTTGATAAAAACGACCCACTTTTCGGTGGATTTTCTTCTTTGCAGTCGTCAAAAATCGACATTTCCCCAGGTCGCAAAAAAGTAAGTCATGGCAAACCCACAGAAAAGTGGGTCATTTTTATCAAGACGGGGAAACTCTGTTGCTCTTCGGCAATCCAGGGGACGCCCATCGGCAAGGGTCCGTCTCATGACTCCGCTTGGACAATGCTTCTTTGCGCTAGAGGCCTGCTTAACTTATCCAAAGCGTTGCTGTTCGGCTCGACCCTTGCCGGCGGATGTCCCTTTGCCGCATTTCCCTCTTTGGAACGGGGGACGGAGGTTTTATTTCGTCCATCCGGCGAATGCCCCTAAGGGTCTGCGTGCCGGAGATTTTGTGCGTGTCTAGGTTTGCGGCGAGACGTGGTTCCGATGCCCCCTTCTAGGTTTCTCGGCGGCATGTTGTCGCTTTTTTTTGTCTGAAAACGCCCAAATCGATGGTGCGGGGCAGGTGGGGAAGTCTCTGCCATGCTCGAAGCAGCCAGGGGATTCTTTCGACCTGGGCTTTCGCTGTGCGCGGTGGAGATGAAAGGTCCCAAGGTATCGTGTCCGCCTCCTTGACCTGCCCCGTATCGTCGATTCGGGCGTTTTCGCGCCCATTTTCCGACAAGATGGCCTTTGCTCGTGCGTTTCGTCTGGGGTGGCTCGACGACAAAAAACAGGAGTGAGGTTCCATCGAGTCGCACTGCAGGCTGACGGATGGCTGCGTTTGTCGAGGCTTGCAACTCAAGTCGAGGAACAACCGTACGGTAGCTTCGGCTGGCGGCATTGCCACGGCGGTCACGATACCGCCCGCACGTTCCGGCACGGACATGTACTCGGCGACAGTGGGATTGGCGGCATGCGCCACGACCCCCGTCACGCAAACATCCGAGAAGTCGCGCTCCGCATAGAAAGTCGATTTCATGTGTTGCTTTTAGCGCGGCTGTGTGCATTTGCACGTCGCTTCGACTCGGATGGCGATATCTCATCTCGCCTAAAAGGACTCGCCCGCTTCACGAGCTTAGTCTCGTGGTTCATGTGCGCTAATGCGTGAGAATCCTTGTCATTAAGAGCATCCGACCGTATCCTGCTACCTCCGTTTCTTTCGGAGCAAGATGCGGTCGCGTTACAAACAGAGGGTCTATTTACTTTTTCACGATAAATACGGTAGTTATTTCTCCCTGATATCCACATCTTCGTTTGCTGCAACAACCACTTAATTGAATGCCTTCAATTCTCCTCCTAGAAGAGCTTCGATCTGAGATATGGCTTCCGTAGCCGTCTCTCTGATCGCCGCAACATTCTCATCGCTATTGGTGTTTCCCATATCAATTAGCAAATCCACAACAGTAGTGATTTTTTCATTGATAGAAGGAAGGGCTGCAGCTGTCTCTGGAAGATTCATGGAAGCATAATTCATATCAATCCCCTCCGTGCTGTTACGAAGCCTATCGATAGCTGAATCAGCGAATTTTCTCGAACCCTTTCCATTGACGTTGCCCGCGTATTTCTTTGCAAAAGCCAATTCCTTAACCGCGCCATTAAGCGTATCGGAGATTTCTTTTGCCTCAGCATCAGTAACAACGCCCTCGGGCACGGAATTCGTGTATGTAACATCAACGTCGCCTTCCGAAGACGGCAGCTTAGCCTTAAGAAGCAGTGGTGTGTCTCTGTGCTCGCGAACGACATTCACAACCTTGATAAAGCCACAGTACTTCCGCTCTTCTAAGGGCCTCATTGATTGCAATCCAACATTAAGGCTAGAGATTGCCTTATCGGTAGACCATTTTGGGCAATCTGAATAGACGGCTCCATCGTAGATATATCCATCACCGAACTCGGCGGTCACATTGCAAACGTCATAGCCGCTCATATCTGTTTTCGACAGATTTTTCACTGTAAACGAAAACCAAATGAAGGTTTTACCATCGCCTGCAACGAAAGAGCCGTTATTGTCCGGTTTGAGCCATGTAGTACTATCCAACCCAAGGTTATCGGTAAACTCTACTTCATCCATCGTGAACTCTACTTGATCGGTTTTAGCTGTTTCACCAATTTCAAAAGTTTCAATTTCAGGTTCGGTAGGGGAAGACGCTTGATTTGAAGAAGCTTCGCTGGAATCCGACGAGCATCCAGCAAAGCAAAGAAGAGTAGCTATTGCCGATATAATCAAAATTGTACCAAGTTTTCTTAATCCATTCATTATCGCTCTCCATCTTGATGATCAGACAAACCCGTATGATAGAATGTATGCCATCTTTAAGAATTTCTCATTTTTCGCTTTGCTTTAACATGTTCTGCAATTGCTTGAAGAAGATTTTCGCCATTTACAAGATTTAATGCCTCGTCAAGTGCAAGTTGGAAATCGTCCCTTACATAAGGGTCTTCAATCATTTCACTAAACTTTCTCAACGTCTCGTAAGGTGAAGATTCGATGAGGTCTGCTAAGTGGTCAATTTTTGCGCGATTGGTTACAGAAACCACTGTTTTCAGATATTCTTCGATTTCGACCGCGTAGGAATGTTGTGGATAAGTCATAGGCATCCTTTCTCAACCACGAAAGCCAATTCGTAGAAGGGTGCCATCGACTGCGCAGTAATCTAGATAGAAGGCATCCATCCACGGTTACCACGCCGCAAGCAGTCGCATAACGAAAACGAACCACTTGAAGGACAGATGCCCTCTCAGCCAGTGGTTCTTAGATATTCTGTTATGCAACGCTTACGAATAAGCTATTGCGGCGTGGTGATTCGCATTGTAAGACATTTCTTGACTTTGAGTTGATTTTCATCGAAGAATTTTTATTGAAGGAAGCCTAATTTCTTTTTTCGTCTGGAAAATAAAAACGCCGTCTCGGAATACGGCGATATCGGTATTTTGTTCGGCGAGGTACCCAACTGGAATAGACGGCTAATCGCTACGTTTATCACGCTGTTCGAATGCGGCACGGATATCGACGACGACTGACGGCTTCATGCGAACCCTCCCGTCCACGTCCCGTAGTGTCTCGGGGTACGAGCGGTGGAGCAGCCGCAGTACGCCCGCCTCCCTGGCGTTGTTTCTTCTTGACAAATTTCCCTGGCGGCGTCAACATTTTGC
>CAKUDT010000160.1 GCA_934645125.1 uncultured Eggerthellaceae bacterium | reverse complement strand
TTTGCACTGCACGAAGTGCGTGAAAAAGGATACGGGGTTGTCTCCCCGTCAACCGACGAGCTTACGCTTGATGAACTGAAGCTTTTGGGCACGTTTACGCTGCATGAGACGGGCGTTTTCTACCACGAGAACTACGGTTTGGGTAAAAGTCCTGATCATGTGGTTGAAATGGCAGATGAGATCCTTGTTGATTTTTATCGTACGCAAGCTGAGCTGCGCCCCGGTGTGGGGGATTTTCTGGAAGGTTTGGCGCGCGCGGATGTTCCTATGACGGTTGCGTCATCCAGCCCCCAGCGCTATTTACAGGGCGGTTTGCGCCATGCGGGCATCATTGATTACTTCAAGGGTGTTTTTTCCACCGATGACGTGGGCGCCCCGAAACGCGAACCGGTCATCTATCAGCACGCTGCACGCCATATGGGAACGGATGTTGCTTCTACCTGGGGTTTCGAGGATTCCATTTATGCCGTGCACACGTTGATGAACGCTGGTTTCAAATGCGCCGGCTGTTACGACCGCGACGATTCCGGCACCATGGAGCAGCTTTCCTCTGAAGCCACGTTGGTTATTCCCACGTTTGCCGGCTATACCGCACAGGAATTCCTGACAACTGCCGCACGGTAGCCTGCTTTGTCGCGTTGCGCCAACCCCGTTGTTGCACGCTGGCTGTTGGGGTTGCGCTTTTCCGGTTGCCCCTTCGCATTTTTCTACGGTCTATCTGCTTTTTTCGTTATCTTGTCCCTTAAAAAGCAGGAAAGCTATCCTCTTTTTACCGTTAGGAGTACAATAAGCGGTCATGTGTAAGATAGACCACGAGTTCATAATCGAGGATCCATGGACCTGAAATTTTCGAAAAGAACGGCCACGCTGCTGTTTTTTGATGTAGTGGCAACGCTCGCTGCTTATTGGCTGGGGTCATTTCTGACCCGCGTGAACGATGAAGTGTTCGTTGATAACGAAATCTTCTTCGTTGTGGGTATTTTGGCGGTGTTCAACATTGCGTTTTTGGCGTTGTTCCGCTCGTACAACAACCTGTGGGAATATGCCAGCATTGACGAGCTGATTCGCATTCTGGTTTCGCTGGCGCTGTCCACCCTGGTGGGCGCAGTGTTCTTGTGGGTGATCGGCACGCGCTTGCCCATTCGCGTTTACGTTGTGGCATTCATATTGCTGGTACTGTTCTGCGGCGGCATACGCCTGTGGTATCGCATTTTCCGCAGCAAGGGCCGTCAGATTACCAGCACCAGCACGGATCGTCCGCGCACGTTGGTTGTTGGCGCAGGTGAAACGGGTTCTTTGGCTATTAATCGCATGATTTCGCGCGACCCGAATATGCCGGGTTTGCCCATTGTTGCCACCGATGACGACAAGGAAAAGCGCGGCAACCACATTCACGGCGTGCGTGTGGAGGGCGGTAGCGAGGATATCCCCGCGCTGTGCGAGAAGTACGGCATTGAGCAGATTGTTATCGCGATTCCTTCTGCAACGGCTGAGCAGCGTCGCGAGATTTATAGCATTTGCACGCAGACCAACTGCATTCTGAAGACGCTGCCCAACGTGCGCGACATGCGCATTGACGAGCTTGACGGCGTTGCGTTGCGCGATGTTGACGTGACCGACCTGTTGGGGCGCGACGAAATCCTGCTGGATACACGCATTGCTTCGAGCTATATCTCTGGTAACACGGTGCTGGTCACGGGTGGCGGCGGCTCTATCGGCAGCGAGTTGTGCCGCCAGATTGCCAAAGTTGCGCCGCGCCGCATTGTGGTGTTCGACATGTACGAAAACGATGCATACATGCTGTGCCAGGAACTGCTGCGCCAGTATGACGACATCGACGGTATTGTGGAGATTGGCAATGTATGCGATGTTGCGCGCGTCAACGAGGTTTTCACGAAGTACCATCCGTCTGTGGTGTTCCACGCAGCCGCGCATAAGCACGTGCCGCTCATGGAGATTTGCCCGCGCGAAGCCGTGCAGAACAACGTGTTCGGCACGCTGAATGTGGTGCGCGCCGCCGATGAATTCAACGTTTCCCGCTTCATTTTCATTTCCACCGATAAAGCCGTGAACCCCACAAGCGTTATGGGCGCCACGAAGCGCATGGGCGAAATGGTCATGCAATATTACGCACGCACGTCGAAAACAACGTTCGCAGCGGTGCGTTTCGGTAACGTTTTGGGCAGCAACGGTAGTGTAATTCCCCTGTTCAAGCGCCAAATTGCAAGCGGTGGCCCCGTGACGGTCACGCATCCGGATATCGAGCGCTTCTTCATGACCATCCCCGAGGCATCGCGCCTGGTTATCACGGCGGGCGGCATGGCAAAGGGTGGCGAGATCTTCATTCTTGACATGGGCGAGCCGGTAAAGATTCTTGACTTGGCAAAGAACCTCATTCGCCTTTCGGGCGCGCAGGATATCGAGATCGAATTTACCGGTCTGCGCGATGGCGAGAAGATGTACGAAGAGCTGCTGATGGATGAAGAATCCACGCTGCCTACCAGCAATAAGTCCATCATGATCTCCACGGGCCAGGAAATCAGCTATGACGTAGTGGCAGCGAAGCTCGACGAGCTGCGTGCTTCCATTGAAATGACCGATGACCAGGCAATTTCCATTCTGGAAGATGCTGTTCCCACGTATCACCACACGGTGAACACGCATTAAGCGCGCGCAGGGGAAGCGTCAATGAAACCGCCTATTAAGCTTATCTCGCTAGGGGTTGTTGCCTACAACGAGCAAGATGCTCTGCCGGGGCTGCTCGCGCAAGTGCGCGCGCAGGATCTGCCTCATGAGTGCATCGAAGTCGTGCTGGTGAACAGCGCCTCGACCGATGGTACCCGTGCGTGCATGGAAGATTTTGCTGCGTCAAACGTGCAGCGGGATGCTGCCGATGGTTACGGTTTCGCGAACGTGCAGGTGCTTGATAACCCCGCGCGCATTCAGGCGGCAGGTTGGAACGTGGCCATCCGCAATTTCACCGGCGACGCGTTAGTGCGCGTGGATGCGCACGCGTCCATTCCGTCTGACTTCCTTTCCGCTAATGTGGCAGTGCTCAACGAAGGTGAAGATGTGTGCGGCGGCATGCGACCAACCATGATTGAGCCTGGTCAAGAGACACCTTGGCGTCAAACGCTCTATCTAGCGGAAGAATCTGCGTTTGGCAGTAGCGTGGCGGATTATCGTCGCGCTTGCGAGCCTCGTTACGTTGATTCGCTGTTTCATGCGGCGTATCGTCGTGAGGTGCTTGCTGCGGTGGGCTTCTTCAACGAGGATCTTCTGCGCACAGAAGACAACGATTTCCATTATCGGGTGCGCCGGGCGGGTTATCGGATCAAGCTTGATCCGCGCATCAATTCGAAGCAGTTTATTCGCAGCTCCCTTTCGCGCATGCTCAAGCAGAAATACGGCAACGGATATTGGGTGGGACGCACCGTTTTCGTGCAGCCCGACTGTCTGAAAACGTATCATTTTGCGCCATTTGTCCTGGTGGCAGGCGCGTTGGTGCTGCTGGCGGTAGGCGTGGCGTTCTCGTGGCTGCCTTTTGCGGCGTGCGCAGCGCTCTATGCGCTGTTGTGCTGCGCGCTTTCCGTGTATGCGGTTTCGCAATCCGATGTGCGCAACGCTACTATGATTGCGCTACCCGTTGTGTTTGCGGACATTCATATCTCGTATGGTTTTGGTACCTTGTTTGGCCTGGTAAAAGGCCTGTTTTCAAAGAAGGAGAAGTAGGTTATGACCTCTCTTGATGCTTCTGTTTCTAACGCATGCGAAGGTTTTACGTGTGAAAGCGCTGCGACCGCACCTGCTGGCGCACCCGCGTCGTTGACGCCTGCGCAAATCGCCTGCAAGGAAGGCCGTGCGCGCGAGCCGTATGAAACGCATCCGGTTTCTTCTTGCGGTGCCCCCGAAGGCACGCCGCTGCGCGCTTTGCAGCTGGTCGAGCTCGATTTGATGGAGCGCATCGACGCGATTTTCAAAGAGTTGGGTCTTCGCTATTATTTGCTGGGCGGCACGCTTTTGGGTGCCGTTCGCCACGGCGGCTTCATTCCTTGGGACGACGATGTTGACCTGGGCGTTCCGCGTCCTGATTACCAGAAGTTCTTGGAATATGCGAAAGAGCATCCCGAGGCGCTGCGTCGTGAAGGCGAGACATGCAAGATTGATGTTGTGAGCATTTATAGCGATGAGACGTGCCGACAGGGCATGGCAAAGCTCACGTCCGATGCGGTGCGCGTGGTGAACCGCTCGTCGGACGAAGTGCGCTACGAAGATGCTTGGATCGACTTGATTCCGCTGGACGGATACCCGGATCCTGGCTTGCATGCGCTGGGTCATCGCGTGCGTTTGACCTGGTGGAAGGGTATGGACGCGCTGACTGAGTTCGATTACG
>CAKUDT010000159.1 GCA_934645125.1 uncultured Eggerthellaceae bacterium | reverse complement strand
TGATCATCGATACCGCAGGCCGTTTGCATGTTGACGAAGACATGATGGTTGAAGCGCAAAACATCAAGGATGCTGTTAAGCCCGACCAGATTCTTATGGTAGTTGACGCCATGACCGGCCAAGACGTGGTAAACGTTGCTGCCTCCTTCGCTGAGCGCGTTGACTTCGACGGCGTGATTATGTCGAAGATGGACGGTGATGCCCGTGGTGGTGGTGCGCTGTCTATTCGCGAAGTTACCGGCAAGCCCATCAAGTTCATCTCGCAAGGCGAAAAGCCCAATTCTCTTGAGGTGTTTCATCCTGACCGCATGGCAAAGCGCATTCTGGGCATGGGAGACATGGTTTCCCTTATTGAGAGCGCGGTGAAGCTGCAAGAGGAAAAAGTCGAAGAAGAGCAGGCAAAACGCTTTGCGAAGGCGCAGTTGACGTTTGACGACTTCTTGGATATGAATAAGAAAGTCAAGAAGATGGGCGGTGTGTCGAAACTCATCTCCGCTTTGCCTGGTGGCGATAAGGCCATGGCGAAGGGCGAGGTTGACGAAGACGCTCTTGACAGAATGGCGGTCATTATTGGTTCTATGACGAAAGCAGAGCGCCAAAAGCCCAACATCATCAACGGCAGCCGTCGTGCGCGCATTGCAGTGGGAGCAGGCGTTTCGGTGACCGAAGTCAACCAGCTTATTAAGAAGTTCAACGAAACATGCAAGATGATCAAGAAGATGTCGGCCGCCCAAGCGGCTCAGCAATCCAAGAAGGGCAAAAAAGGCAAAAAGCGCCCTGCGCGTGGCGGATTTGGCGCCGGCTCACCGTTGGGTGGCATGAGCGCTTCTGACCTGAAGAAGCTGCAAGATATGTTAGGTGAGTAGTCTTTTCTTCGATTTTGCGGTTTGAACTTGCCAAAAGCAATGTTTCGTAATAGTATATACAATCGCTGTTTTCTAGGGTAATGAGGCCCTGCATATAGATTTAGAGATAAAAAGGAGTTCATCTTCATGGCTGTTAAGATTCGCCTTGCACGTCACGGTTCCAAGAAGCGTCCGTACTACCGTATTGTTGTTGCAGAAGCTTCTGCTCCCCGCGATGGTCGTTTCATCGATCAGGTTGGCACCTACAATCCCTGCACCGAGCCTGCTGCTGTTTCTGTTGACCTGGCTAAGGTTGACCAGTGGATCGCAAATGGTGCTCAGCCCACCGACACCGTTAAGCGTCTGATCGACGGCGTTCGCAAGGAAGCATAAAATGCCTGAGTTGACCGAGAAAATTTCCGGTCTTGTTGAGACGGTTGTGCGTCCCCTTATCGAGTTCGAGGATGATTTCGAGATTTCCGCTTATGAGGAATCGGGGAATACCATCGTCGTTGAGTTGCGCGTGAACGAGGCCGATGCCGGCAAGGTTATCGGTCGCCAGGGCCGCATTATTAAGGCGGTTCGTACGGTTGCGCGCGCAGCTGCTTCTCAAGAAAATGCCCATGTCGAAGTGGAGCTCATTGACTAACAATGAATGCTTGGGTTGACGTTGCCGTTTTGACGGGAACCAAAACGCTTGATGGAAGGCTCGTGGTGCGTTCTGCACCGAGCCTTCCGTTTTTGTTGTCTAAGGGGCAAAAGGTATTTTTTGTCCCGCCCGTAATTGATGTTCCAAGAACCGCAACGGTTGATGAAATCACGGAAGGTGCCGGAGGCGACTACATTGTTCGCTTCAGTTCGGTACGCGATAAAACAGCGGCGGGAAAGCTTCTGGATTGTCATGTTCTGCTGAGCAAAGATGATTTGGATGCCACCTCTGCAGCGCTTGCCGATAGCTCGTTTATCGACTATGACGTGATTGATGTTGAAATGGGTCATTTAGGGCTGGTGGAAGCGTTCGAGCAGATGCCTGCCCAGTTCTTGCTGCGTGTTGCCGCTGATGACGGCTACACGTTCTCCATTCCTTTTGTGGATGAGTTCATTAGGGAAGTTGACCCCGAGAACAAGGTTGTAAGCGTGGATATCCCTTCGGGACTTCTTGAGTTGTAGGAGGCGCAGCTATGCGTATCGATACGCTTTCCACGTTTCCCGATATGTTCAGCTCGGTTATGGGTGCTTCCATTATGAAGCGTGCCCAAGATAAGGGCTATCTTGAATTTCATGCTCATGACCTGCGTGAATGGACTCATGATCGTCATCGTACAACCGATGATGATCCTTATGGCGGCGGCCAGGGTCTTGTCATGAAATGTGAGCCCATCTTTGAGGCGTACGACAGCCTTATTTCTGCTTGCGATGCGGCTCCTTATACCATTTTGCTTTCTCCGTGCGGACGTCCGTTCAACGATGCGTTTGCCACTGAGCTTTCCGAAAAAGAGCGCATTCTGTTCATTTGCGGTCACTACGAAGGCATTGATGAACGCGTATATTCTTTGGCGGATGCCACCATTTCTTTGGGCGATTACGTTCTGACCAGTGGCGAGCTTGCTTCTATGGTCATCATCGACGCACTGGTGCGGAAAATCCCCGGTGTGTTAGGCGCGGAAAACGGCGCACAAGATGAAAGCTTCTACGAAAACTTGCTTGAATATCCGCAATACACGCGTCCTGCGAGCTATCGCGGCATGGATGTTCCCCCTGAGCTCTTATCGGGCAATCATGCGCTAATCGCTTCGTGGCGCCGTAAGCAAAGCCTTGAACGCACGTTGCGTTTGCGCCCCGATTTACTCAAGGACGCTCCGCTGACTTCCGATGATAGAAGATTTTTGCAATCTTTACTTGAGCAATAATCGCCGTCGCTCATAAGCGGTATCATGGTTCGTTGGTGATTTTTAGTTGATATGCGACAGGCGCGCAGTGAAAAGAAAGGTTTTGCATGGCCCCTCAGAGCACGTGGGAAAATGAAGTAAATGCATTGCGCGAGAAGCAGACTGCCCCCGCTCCAGAGAAAAAGAAAAGCTCATGGGCGGGCTTTTTTGGCATGCTTGTCCTGGTTGTTCTTATTTCGCTTGGTTTGCGCACGTTTGTCTTTCAGCCTTTCGAGATTCCTTCCGGTTCCATGGAAGAAACTATCATGCCTGGTGATATGGTGTTTTCTGAAAAAGTATCCTATTATTTTAGAACGCCGGAGCAGGGAGAGGTTGTCACGTTCAAGGACCCTGATGAGGCGAGTCGCACCCTTATCAAGCGATGCATTGCTGTTGGTGGTCAAACGGTTGATCTGCAAAACGGCGTTGTGTACGTTGACAATGAACCGCTGAGCGAGGAATACACGAATGCAAAACCGTCGTACCCTCTGAATTCTGCGCGGGTGTCGTATCCGTATACGGTGCCTGAAGGCTCTATTTGGGTGATGGGCGATAATCGCGACCATTCGCAAGACTCGCGTTATTTCGGCGCGGTGCCGGTAAGCAGTGTTTCGGGTCGTGCGTTTTTCACGTACTGGCCACTGAACAGCATCGGGCTTTTGGAGTAGCGTGTGGCGCGTTGTGGTGCGTTGCGGTACGCGGTGACATTGGTGTCGTTAGTTGTCGCGAGCGTTTGGGCGCCTCCTTCGCGCAGGGCGGTTTACGTTTTAGCGCTACTGTTGCGCTGCGCTTTTACGATAGGGAACAAGCCGATTGCTTTGCCAATCGGATAAACGAAGAGATAAAAGGAGAGTTATGGCAATCGAAGAGGCGAACGGGCAAGATTCGCAGAAAAATCTTCCCCCGACGTTCCAAGACGTCATTATGAACTTGCAGCGTTTCTGGGCCAAGCAGGGTTGCGTGGTGCTGCAGCCTTACGATAACGAGGTGGGCGCAGGCACGTTCCATACGGCAACAACGCTTCGCGCGTTGGGTCCCAATGTATGGCGCACCGCATACGTGCAGCCGTGCCGCCGTCCGACCGACGGTCGCTATGGCGAAAACCCGAACCGCATGCAGCATTATTACCAGTTCCAGGTGCTGTTCAAGCCTTCTCCCGAACGCTCTCAGGAGCTTTACCTGGAAAGCTTGGAAGCCATTGGCATCAATGTTGCGGAACATGATGTCCGCTTCGTTGAAGACGACTGGGAAAGCCCCACGCTGGGCGCCTGGGGCCTGGGTTGGGAAGTGTGGATCGACGGCATGGAGTGCACGCAGTTCACGTACTTCCAGCAGGTGGGCGGCTTCGAGTGCAGCCCTGTTCCCGTGGAAATCACGTACGGCCTTGAGCGCTTGACGATGTACATCCAGGGCGTGGATTCCGTGTACGACATTATTTGGAGCCGCTCAGATGATGGCACCGTGTTCACGTATGGCGATGTCTTCCTGGAGAACGAGAAAGAGTTCTCTGCTTATAACTTTGAAGTTGCCGACACCGATCTGCTCTTTGGCGAATTCGACCGCTACGAAGCAGAATGCAACCGTGTTTTGGCGCAAGGTCTGCCCCTGCCAGCCTACGACTACGTGCTGAAGTGCTCCCATG
>CAKUDT010000158.1 GCA_934645125.1 uncultured Eggerthellaceae bacterium | reverse complement strand
GTGATGCCCTTGCGAGCCCAGGTGCCGCCCTTGGAGGCTTCGATGAAGATGTCGGCGTCGGCCAGCATCTTGAACAGGATTTCCTTGCCCTCGTCGGAGAAGTAGTTCATGGAAACAGAACGCTGGTTACGGCGCTCAGCCTGCTTAACATAGGCAGTGTCGCGGATGGTGTCGCCGGCACCCGTGTTTTCCAGCCAGGTTACGTCGGCACCCCAGTCTGCCATAAGATCGCATGCCTTGGGCACTGCCAGCTCGACTGCTGCGTAAACAACCTTTACATCATCAAGAACGCCAAAGGAAGGCTTGTTGGTTTCGATAGCCATAGTGAATTCCTTTCGATATGGCGGCGCGTGGTGCGCCGCCCTCTGGTGGATTCGTGTACTCGCGTTTTGCGAATAAGTACTAAGCGCGGAACTTCTTCAGTTCGAACTTGGAAGCAGTGAGAATCATCATTTCGTCGGTGCCACCGGAAACGCGGTCAACACGCAGGTCGCGCCAGATGCGCTGTGCGCGATGCTCGCCCGCAACAGCAACGCCAGCCAGAATCTGCATGCCGTCGTCAACAACTTCGAATGCAGCGTTAGCGCAGTAGTACTTGCACATTGCAGATGCGCCCGGATCAAACGTGCCGCCGTTGTTGTCGGCTTCCCAAGCGGTTTCGTACAGCATGTTCTTCATGTTCTTCAGCTTGATGGCCATATGGGCGATCTTGAGCTGGTTGAGCTGCTGACGGCCAATGGTCTTGCCGAAAGCAACGCGCTGGTTTGCGTGACGGCAAGCGTCTTCGTAGATGGCAATAGCGGTGCCGTAGTCGCAAGCGCCAACCAACCAGCGCTCGAAGTTGAAGTCGTTGATGCCGCGAGCGAAGCCGTTGCCCTCTTTGCCGAAGATGTCCTTCTCTTCGAGCTCAACGTTGTCCATGTACACTTCGCAGCAAGAGTCCATGCGCAGACCCAGCTTGCTCAGCGGGGACAGGGAAACGCCCGGCTTGCTCATATCCAGGAAGAACTCGGTGAACATCTCGGGATCATCGGCGTTCTTTGCCATGATGACCAGGTACTTCACGCCTGCGGAAGAGGTGATGAAGGTCTTGGTGCCGTTCAGGTAGATTTTGCCGTTCTCACGCTTGTACGTGGTTTGCAAAGCGGCAACGTCGGAGCCAGCACCCGGCTCGGTGCAAGCGGAGTTCCAGATTTGCTCGCCGGTGCCCAGGGTGGACAGAACAGCGTCGATCTGCTCCTGCGAGCCTTCGCGGATAACGGTCTCAAAGCCCGGCAGCTGGTACAGCACGTAGGTGGGGGCACCGTAGCGGCCCAGCACTTCGTACACGGACATCAGCGTAACAGCCGGCTGCTCCAAGCCCAGGCCACCGTGGCTCTCGGGGAGCATGATCTGGTCAAAGCCCAGTTCGCACAGGCCGCGAACCCAACGTAGCGGGTACTCGTGCTTTTCGTCGCATTCGGCGAAGTAAGCTTCCCAGTTCTCGCTTTCCATGTAGTCGCGATAGCTGTCGACGATAAGCTCTTGTTCATCGGTCAACTTGAAATCCATTGCATTCTCCTTTTTATTTCCAGCGCCGCCTTATGCAACGCTGTGATTCCTAAAATGAAGTGGTGCGTATCGGTTGCGTTTTGCAGCCGATGGGTGCGGAATGTGTTCCGCTTTTGCCCCTGCGCATCGCTTGTCGGCGCGCATTTGATGGGGCGGGGTGGTGCTTGGTGGTGCTTAGTGGTGCAAAGTTGCTGCGCGGAGGTGCTTATTTAGCGGCCTTTCCCTCGGCAGCAGCGTTCTTCTTCATGGCGCGGCGCGTCATGATCAGGCACAGGCAGCCCAAAACCGCAAAGATGATCAGCGCAATGAAGATGGTGTCGAAGGCAGCTGCGCCCTGGGCGTCAATCAAGCCGCCGAACCAGGTGTGCACGAATGCGTCGGGCAAGAAGCCGATAACGGACAGCAGACCCGAAGCAGTGCCGAAGATGCTCATGGGAACCTTGGCCTCGGTCAAAGGCGAAGAGCCAATGGAGAAGGCGCCGTAGGTAACGAAGCCCAGCACAACAACCAGAACGGCAATGGGGATAACCATGCCTGCGTCGCGCGGCATAATCACGAAGGCAACCAGCACGATAACGCTTGCGGCGAAGAAGATCAGAATCGACTTCGACGGGCTCTTCAGCTTGTCGGCAAAGAAGCCAGCGGCCGGACCTGCGATAAGGCCAATACCATAGGTACGGATAAGGCCAACAACGGAAACAATAGCAACCGGAGCGGCAAAGCAGGTGGTCATGAACGGCGTGGTGTAGGTAACGCCCATGTACACCAGGTACACAAAGAAATATGCCAGGCAAGCCCACAGAACGCCGGGGTGCTTGATGGTGGTCACAACATCGCTCAGGCTGAACAGTTTGGCGTTCTTGTCAATTTCGCCCTCGAAATCGGGGATGAAGATAAAGGACAGAACGGCCAGAATGGCAATGATCACACCCAGAAAAATCAACAGGATTTGGATGCCCTGGGAAGCATCGGCAACAGCAGAGATGATAGCTGTGTTAATCAAGCCAACAATCAGGCCGGCAGCACCAAAGATGGAGTAGCTCACGCCGATCTTGGAAGCGTAATCGTCTTCAGAGCAGCACAAACGCACAATCTTGAAGCGCGTGCCCCACCAAATCAGGATGGTGGTAATGCCGAAGCCCACGAACACAACGTAGAGCATCTGGATGGACGGCAGCATGGCGTAAACGAAGGTCAGAATGGCGGTAGCGCCGAAGCCAACCCAAGACAGCGTACGCATGCGCACTTTGTCGGCAATAATGCCAGAAGGAAGATACGCGATAACTGCCACAATGGCGTAGCAGGAAAGCAGCGCGCCCAGGTCTGCGTTCGAGCAGCCAAGGCCCTGCATCAGGGGTTCATAGAAAACGTTCTTCAGGTAGATGGGCGTGTAAATAATGGAAGAGCCCATGGAAACAAGAATGATGAGGAACCACTTGTGCAGACCGGTCAGATCTTTGTAAGTGACCTCGCCCTTGCTCTTTGCGAGCAGCGACATGGTTTGATCCTTTCTTCGTGTGGGGGCACCCGGTTACTTCTCGGGCGTTCGGTAAAAGAAAAACAAGAGAGAGTGCGAAAGGGGAAGGAAAGGTATTACTGTGCGAGAAGACTTCCCCTTCCGCTAAGAGGAGAGAGAGTGGGTAAACTTACTTGCCCTGCCAGTTCGGCGTGCGCTTCTCAACGAAAGCTGCGGGGCCTTCAATGCCGTCTTCGGTCTTCTCGATGTAACGATAGGCCGCGTCGCAGTAGCGCATTGCGTCCTCTTCGGACATCTGGGAAGCAGCGTGAACGATCTGCTTCGTGAACTTCAGGGACAAAGGAGCGTTCTTGGCAATGGTGGAAGCAATTTCCAGGGCCTTGTCCATAACTTCTTCAGCCGGCACAACGTAGTTGACGAAGCCGATTTCCTTGGCTTCTGCAGCGTAAACCAGGCGAGCAGTCAGAAGCATGTCCATAGCTGCCTTGCGGGGAACGTCGCGAGCCATGCGAACCAGGCCACCAGTAGAAGCGATAAGGCCAACCTTGGGCTCGGTCAGGCCGAAGCGAGCATGCTCAGCTGCAACAACAATGTCGCAGGAAACAGCGATCTCCATGCCGCCGCCCGCTGCAACGCCGTTCACGGCGCAGATGGTCGGTTTGGGGCACAGACGGTCGGTGATGCCACCGAAGCCGTGATCGGTAACGGTCATGCACTCGCCACCACTGGACAGTTCGGAGAGGTCTTCGCCAGCGCAGAATGCTTTCTCGCCGGTACCGGTAACCACAATAACGCGTACGCGGTTATCCTTCTCCGCCTTGTTCATGATGTCTTCCATAGCGGCAGAGGTAACTCCGTTGATGGCGTTGCGCTTCTCGGGGCGGTTGATGCGGATGATCAGTACGCCGTCCTCACGCAGGTCGGTTACAACTTCAGGTGTTCCATAGAAATCTGCCATTGTTCCTCCTTTAATGGGATATGGGTTCGTTGAGCCGAATCCGATGTGCGTCGCATCTTCGCCTTGCCCCTTGCTTGGCTTTTTATCAGATGCGCGCTCGACTCGATATGCATGCTAGGATCCGCGGTGTGGCAAGTCATCGCCATAAGTTCAGTAATGCGCTAATCGCAAGAAAAAGGGGCATCGCATGTTTTTGGTGATGGGGTGTTTGGACGGTTTGGTGTGTCATGCAGGCGGCGAATTGGGGTGAAATTTGTTTTGTGCGAGTTTGGTGTCCTTGGCGGCTCAATAAAGCCCATATAGGAGCGTATTTACCCCTTAAACTGGGGTTTTTAGGGGCATAGTTATTTTTTAAGTATTAGGCGTTTCACGGTAATTTGGCGATGACAGCCGGGGTAACGAAGCGCATGATTGCCCCAACACGAAAGCGACC
>CAKUDT010000157.1 GCA_934645125.1 uncultured Eggerthellaceae bacterium | reverse complement strand
GTGACGCGCTTCAGGCGAACAAGGAAAATCTGGTGGTGCAGGCCGCATCGGGGCCGTTCGAGGTCACGCGTTATGAACTTCCCGAGCTAGGCTACAACAATGAGGGCTGTTTGCAGACGCTTGTTGATTACGACAGCGCCGCCTATGCCGCAATTGCCCGGGAGTTCTGTTCGGGCGAGCGTTTGAGCAGCGGATATTATGCGGAAACATGGGATTAGCGGCTTGATGCAGGGGTGTTAAGGCGCGATTGGGCGCTAAACAGTTTTTCGGATGCGAGCGTCTTGGGGTGAAGCGGCGTTGTTATTTCGTGTTGAGATACCCTGTTTTCCGTGCGGACATCTCAGTTTTTGCTGTTCGGGGGCGTATCCTGGTATCTTGTTGCGTACGATAAAAGCCAACATGGCCCGTCAAGGAGTGTTTGAAGGATGCGGGATTTGTCTGATAATCAAAACCAGAATTCCGTGCAGGGAAAGCATGTACGGGTGGTTCAAGAAGAAGTGTCTGCGCGCAGTCCGCGCAAAAAACGGAAAAAAATGATTCTTGCTGTCGTTTGCACGATTCTTGCGGCGGCGCTTGTTGCGGGCGGCGCTTTCGCGTTTTACCTGAACAGCCTTTCGAACGCCTTGTCCTATAAGGGTGACTCGGAAGAACTTTCCGATGCTCTGGTTGCGGCCGAGAAGAACGACCCCTTCTACATTCTGGTGATTGGAACCGATAACGAGCGAAGCGATGTGATGGTGCTGGTGCGCTTTGACCTGGACGAATCGAAGCTGACCATGGTGTCTGTGCCGCGTGACACGCCGTACCACATTGACGGCAATACGGTGAAGCTCAACCAGGTTTTCGCAGAGGAAGGCGAAGCGGCGTGCATTCAAGCGGTGTCTCAGCTTACGGGCGTTTCCATTTCTCATTACATTGAAGTGGGGTTTGACCAGCTCAAAGATGTGGTTGACGAACTTGGCGGCGTTGACGTAGATGTTCCTTATGCGATAGATGGTGCGGTGTGGACCTCTTCGGGCTATCAACAGATTCGCATCGGGGCGGGGGAGAACCACCTTTCAGGTGAAGAAGCGCTGATTTTGGCGCGTTCGCGCATGGAATATTCCTATAACGGCATTACGCAAGATGCCATTCGCCAGGCGAACATTCGCGCGATCATGATGGACATGCTCAAGCAGGTGCTTTCGAAACCAGTTTTGGAAATCCCTGGTCAGATTCAGATTTTGGCATCGATGGTGGAGACTGATATTCCGTTCAGCGACCTTGTTTACTGGGCCACCACGCTTGCAGGCGGCAAGCAGCTGGTAGTGTATTCGTGCACCGGTCCCACGGAAGGCGACCTGGACGAGGATACAGGCCTGTGGCTTACCACCGAGGCGCCCGAGCAGTGGGCGCGCATTATGACCGAGGTTAACGCAGGCAGGGACCCTTCTAAGGTTATGGAGCGCACAACGTCTACCGATGGCGCCGTTCATGTGGGCACCACCGAGGTCATTGATGTCGGCGGGGAAGAATCAGGAGATAGCGCCGGCGCGGGTGAAAGTGAAACGGATGGGGAAGAATGATTGCTAAGGTACAACCCAAGTTATCGTATTTCACAGCCTCTTCAATTCACGGTTTATTGTGAATTGAAATGTATTATGTTATACTTTTACCGAAGCAAAACCCAAGGAGGACAAAATGACATCTGCTGTTCTTGAGGAAAGAGTTGGGCGCTTTCAAGATATGGTCGGTTCTTCAGAGAGGGTCGGCGTATCAGAATTTGCTCGCACAAAAGCTTGGCGCGATCGTTTGCCTGCGGTCGGGTGCTTCGAGGTTGTTGACCGCAATGGCGTTGTCGGATATTTGCTTGCCCCCGAGTATGCAACTGCGTTGAGCGATAAGATTTCGGAACTCGAGGAGCAGACGGAGCGGGCGCAAATTGCCGCGATGTTCAAAGCTAGATCAAACCGCGAAAATGTGTTGACGGGTGCTGAACTTAATTCCGCAGCACTAGCGTGTTTCGATAAAAATGCGGCTGCACTCAGGGAGATAATCAATGGCGATTAGCGATGATTTGATGCGTCAGGCCGTGGACTCTCTTTCTAGAACCGATGGTTTGATGATGAATCCTGACTCCCTGGTTGAGGATGTGTTTCTTCTCGCTCTTGCTTTTCCTGTTGAAGATGATTTCATGGCTGCATGCGCTAGTACCCAACGTGCATTCAAACACCTTATTGCCGAAAAGGTGACTGCAAGTGATTTGAAATACAGTTTCGAAGAATGGAGTTCCTATCATTACCAGCATCGTGTTGGTCAGGGTATTAGGGCAACTTGTAGAATCATGTATCGAAAAATCGATGGCGGTATCGAAGTTAAAGGTTTCGGGCATCGTCGCATTCCTGCTGATTTTTACGAGCGGATGGGCGAATACAGACTGAGTGATGGCTTGAATTGATATTTTGTATGTCGGTTATTTTCCAGCTATTCGCAGTTTAAGACTAACGCCCTATGAGCGATAGGAAGCAAGATGATGGTCGAGCTTTCTCAACACGCATTAATCAATGGAAAACGGTTTTCGTTTGTGAAGCTGATCGAAAGCGCGAATGCTCATGATGCTCCTGTGGTCGTATGTTCATGCGACGGCGAAGAGCGCTATGCATCCGTTGAGGATTGGATGCAAGGCGGCGTTGCTCTTTCGTCTTTGTCGAATAGGCACGACTTTGTTACATCAGGGAGTTCTACACGGGATAAAATTGCTTTGTTCCGTTCTCTTTTCAGGGGTCGCCCTGACGTTTACGCGCACGGCTACAGACGTAAAGACGGCGGCATTGGTTATACTCCCGCTTGTACGAATGAGTGGAAAAGGGGAATTTGTCCAAGAGCTTCGGGGAAAAAGACAAAATGCGCTCTATGCGATAATCAGGCGTTTTCAGAGATAAGCGATGCTGCGTTAATCGCGCATTTCAGAGGCGCTGATGAACGTTTTCGCGATGTAATTGGCATGTATGTTCTGGATAAGGATTGCAAAACGTCGGTCCTTGTTCTTGATTTTGACGGAAAAGATTGGCGCGATGCTGTTACGGCCATTTACGCTGAATCAGATGAGTGCGGATTGTCAGCATGCATAGAACGATCGAGATCGGGTAACGGCGCCCACGTCTGGTTTTTCTTCGATGTCCCTGTGAATGCTTCTCTCGCACGCGAATTAGGGAATTACTTGATTACAAGAGCTATGATGAATTCGGATAGCGTTGGTTTTGAAGCATACGATAGAATGTTTCCTGCGCAATCAACTATTCCAGAGGGCGGATTCGGTAATTTAATTGCTCTGCCTTTTCAAGGTGCCTCGCAAAGAAAAGGCAACAGCGTATTTGTTGATTCTTCTTTTGAAGTGATTCCTGACCAGTGGTTTTTTCTTTCTCAGGTTGAACGAATTTCAGAAGAGCACGTACGTGCGTTGCTTAAGGATTCATCTTCCGGTATCGAATCGGATGCTTTTGACTCCCTCTTAAAGGAGAACTGTGTCGATGAAGAGCGTATTTTATCTTCGTCATGGAAGGCGAGAGTTCCAATAGCGCTTTCTTCAGATGACTTCTCGAATAATCTTACGGTAACCGAAGCCGATATGATTTATATTCCCGAAGATGGAATGAGTCCTGCTGCGCGAAATTGCGTAAAGCGGCTTGCGGCGTTTTCAAACCCTGAGTTTTATCGCGCGCAGGCCATGCATCAATCGGTATATGGAAAACCACGCATTGCCTATTTTGGGGAAACGCGAGGTGGATGTATCGCGCTGCCACGCGGATGCAAATCAAGACTTATCGATTTGCTTAACGCGTCGGGCATTTGCTACGTTTGGAACGATTGCAGGTTCTCGGACGCATCCATCGATGTCCAATTTAAAGGCGAATTGAGACTGGAACAAAAAGAGGCAGCCGAGAATCTTCTTAAATACGAAAACGGCATTTTATCTGCACCAACTGGTTTTGGGAAAACGGTGATTGGCGCATATCTCATTGCCCAGCTGCGCTTGCCTACGCTCGTTATTGTTCCGAAGACGGCGCTTGTTTCCCAGTGGATTGATAAGCTGACGGAATTTTTGGACATTCGCCAAAGTCTTCCTCCGCTTCTTACTCCGTCGGGCAAGATTAGTAAGCGAAAAAGACCCCTTATTGGAAAGATTAGTGGTGGCAAAAATGCACCGAGCGGAATAATTGATGTTGCAACTTTTCAATCGCTTGTTATCAAAGGTGGTGAATCTGAAGGTCACTTCGTCAAGGACCTTTCGTCGTATGGTCTTGTTATCTGCGACGAGTGTCACCACGCTGCTGCGCTGCAGCTCGAAAATGTGCTTAAATCAGTTCCAGCAAAAGTTGTGTATGGACTTTCCGCTACTCCTAAGCGCTCCGATGGCATGGATGCTGCTCTGTTTATGCTTTGCGGCCCTATAAGTTTTA
>CAKUDT010000156.1 GCA_934645125.1 uncultured Eggerthellaceae bacterium | reverse complement strand
GCGGAATCGCGCGATAAGGTAGATAACGACGGCAAGAATAGCAAGGAAAATCACAAAGGGAACAATGCGTGTCAGGCGAATGAGGAACATAGCGCACCTGATTTCTTTGCTTTGAAAGCCGTTTGAAAAAGCCGCCTAAAATAAAAAAAGACGCGTGGCGGAGAGCTGGGGATTTGAACCCCAGATACCCTTATGGGGTATACACGCTTAGCAGGCGTGCTCCTTCGGCCTCTCGGACAGCTCTCCATGACCATGCGTATCCGCAATTTTAGCAAACCAATCGCCAGATTCAAAGACAATTTTTGCGATTTTGAAAAATAGTGCGAATTTCGGAGGATTTCGCGACGTTTTGCAAGCTGTTCGCAACCATCTCGCCACCTTCTCGCGACTTTCGGCGCGTTTGCTTAGCCCCTTCGGTGGTTCGCGCCTGCTTCCTTGCAAGCGTTTTCGTACAAGGGATTTGTTCGTTCGATGGATTTGCTCGCTTTTGTCGTTCCCCTTATCAACGGATAGTATGCCTTTGCCTGTTTCCTGTTGCATGTGCCCTGTTCGCATGCTATGTATACAGATTGACAAAAAAAGGAAGGAAATGGCACGTGGTTGAAGAAAACCCCGATGAACTCGCAGTTTTCGGCGCGAGTGTCAATGCTGCGCTTTGCAACGGCGTCTCTAAGGCCGCTGTCGATACGCTTTGCGCTGCATGCGATTCAGACGCTCAGGCGGTCTGCGGCAGGGAAGAGTCTTGCAATGCGGCTGACAATATTGTGCTTATTGGCATGCCGGGCGCGGGGAAATCAACGCTGGGGGTTGTTCTGGCAAAAATCTTGAACTACGACTTTCTTGATGCCGACCTGGTCATTCAAAACAAGCACGGGAAAACGCTGCAGGCGCTTATCAACGAGCATGGTCCGCAGGGCTTTCTTGACGTGGAAAACCAGGATTTGCAGGAAATCAACGTGCATCGAACGATTGTTGCCACGGGCGGCAGCGCCGTTTATTCCGATCAGGCAATGGAGCATCTGCGAAGCATCGGAGCGGTAGTGTATTTGCAGATTTCCTACAAAGAGCTTGCGAATCGCTTGGGTGACCTGCAGGAACGCGGTGTTGTCATGAAAGGCGGTATGGGCATGAGCCTGGCTGACCTTTATGAGGAGCGCCTTCCTTTGTACGAAAAGTGGGCCGAAATCACGGTCGATGTGGAAAAGACGTCCATAACGCAGGCGGCGAAAAAGGTGGTCGCTGCTCTGCGAGACCGCGCGTAGGGCGCGCGGCGGGAAGTAGATATCCTGCGACATCCGGATGCCCAGCACGAAAAGCGGGCAGCAGGGCGCAGATCGAAGGCGCGCAGGCCGAAGGGGTGCGGCGCTCGTGGCGTAAAGCTTCGCGAGCGTGCGCGCGTATGAGAGAGTTTGGAAGAGCGGAACGATGACAGAAGAGAAGATGATGCAGAAAAACGACCCCACGCGTTTGGGTCGTGAAAGAATTGGCAAGCTGCTTGTGGAGTTCGCCATTCCTGCCGTTATCGGCATGGCGTTCAACACGCTGTACAACATTATTGACACCGCATTTTTGCAGCATTCGGTGGGCGACGCGGGCGCTGCGGTGGCAACGTTAGCGTTTCCTGTTATGACGCTGCTTTTGGGTCTTGCTCTTTTGGCTGGTCAGGGCGGTAATGCGCTGGCGGCAATTCAAATGGGCGAAGGCAAGATGGATCGCGTAGAGAAGACGTTGGGTAACACCGTTTTCCTGCTGTTAGCGATTGCCGTTCTTGTTGCGGTTGTTTCCGTCTTTGGCATCGATTTCATTTTGGGAGTCATTTCAACTCCCGCTGACCTGCGCGAATCCACGCGAACCTTCCTCCAGATCATTTGTTGCGGCTTCGTGTTCCAGGCGCTGGGCATGGGCGTGGGCAACTTCCTGCGTACGGCGGGGCGCCCGAACCTTGCAATGATTACGCAAGGCGTGGGTACGCTGGCCTGCATCGCTTTGAACTACCTCTTCGTTATGGTGTGGGGTTGGGGCGTTGCCGGCAGCGCTTGGGCAACGGTCTTGGGCCAGGCGTGCGGCATGATTCCGACCATGGCGTATTTCATTTTCGTGAAGACGGCGGCGTTCCGCTTGCGTCTTAAGAATCTGGTGCCGGAGATTCGCCTGCTCGGTCGCATTCTGGTCATGGGCATTGCGTCGTTTATCACGCAGGTGGGTTCCATGTGCGTGAGCTTGGTCTTCAACATGGTTGTTGCCGAATATGCCCTGGTCGATGGCGTGTCGGTTGATACTGCGCTGGCGGCGCTGGGTATTGCTATGAAAGCCACGTCGTTTGCATTCACGCCCATGCTGGGCATCATGATTGCCGCACAGCCCATCATCGGTTTCAATTTTGGTGCGAAGTTGTGGAATCGCGTTCTTACCACGCTGAAGTGGTCGATTATCGCTTGCATGATTGTCGGCTTCATCTTCACGGCGTGTGCGTTCCTTATCCCCGGCCCCATTGTGAGCATTTTCGGCGTGAAGAACGAAGGCTTCGATATTGCAGTTCAAGCACTGGGTGTCATGTGCATTTTCCTGGGTCCTGTGGGCTTCCAGATTATGGGTTCCAGCTACTTCCAAAGCAGCGGCCAGCCCATTAAGAGTGCCGTTTTGGAAATGACGCGCCAGATTTTGTTCTTGATTCCCATGTATCTGTTCTTGCCGCCGGTGTACATGCAGCTGTTTGGTTTTACGGGCCTGGAGAGCATTATGGCGTGTTTGCCCACGTCGGATTTCGCGAGCATTTGCGTGACCGTGTTCTTTATGGTGCACGAGGTGCGCAAGGTCCGCAGGTGGCGCGATGATGCCGTTGCGGCGGGGGAGTCCGTTGACCAGCTGCCTGCCGATTTCGCTGCGTTCCCGGGAGCTGCACCTGCGGGCGCGGCATAAACTCTCAACTTCTTTCGATTTTTAGTCAAATGGCGCGCTTGGATTGAGATGATCTGGGTGCGCCGTTTGTATTTCCCAGGGCGCGATTATCAGGGAAGGGGAAGTGGCTGGTTTTTACCCAGAAGCGCCTTCGACATGACTAAAAATCGACGATTCTTGAGAGTTTTTCCCTTGAATTTTCGTCTGGGGGAATTTAGTGGCGTCCATCTATCGCTAATACGGGGTACAATGCAGTCGGGAGAAATCTAAAGACGCAGACAAAAGGGGAGACGCCATGCAACTTGACGATATCGAAGTGATTTTGACCGTGGCCGAAACGCGCAGCCTTTCGCAGGCGGCTGAGCGTCTGTATATGTCGCGCCCAGGGCTTTCGCAGCGCCTGACTAATGTTGAGCAGCGATACGGAACGCAATTGTTCAATCGCACGTCATCGGGTGTTTCTCCCACTACGGCAGGCGCTATCGTTATAAAGTTTGCAAAGAAGATTCAAAAATTTGAAAACGCCATGGCGGCGGAGCTTGCTGCGGTAGATGAGCATTTTGATTCGACTATCGAAGTTGGCATGAGCTTGAACGACGGCGTTGAGCTTTTGCCCCGTTTGGTGAAGAAGTTCCACGACATCCACCCTGAGGCGATGGTTCACTTGGATGCGGGCTACGAGCCCGAGCTTATTTCGAAATTGAAAAGCGGAAAGCTCGATTTTGCCCTATTGGAGAATCAGCCCATCGAGGACGAAATATCGCGTGAAACCTTGGGGTACAAAAAACTTTGCTTTGTTGCACCCATGAAAGCGCCTTATGATTGCACGCCGCAGCCTGTGCCCATAAGCAAGCTTTTGCAGTGGCCCATGATCATTTACGAATGGAATTCGGGGCGTCATATGGTGGGGAACAGGCATTTTCGTGAGCGCTACGGCATTTCGCTGTCCGATCACAACATGGTTGCGCGCTTCGATACCCATGAGGCAATGATCAATGGCGTGCGCGCAGGTCTTGGCTGGGGGACGGTTCCCGAGTGCATTATGGAGCGCTACAAGCACGATGCCGGGCTGTTGTGGTTCGAGGTTGATACCGATCCCATGCTGTATCCTGTTGACGTTTCGTGGCATACCGACCATGTGATTTCTCCCTTGGCGTTGGAGTTCAAAGATTTTGTGCGGGAGAATCTTCCGTCGGGCTATTTTAAATGATAGTGAGGTAATTGCTTGTTGGTCTGAACGTTTGCTTCGTGCCTCAATAGTGTGCTGCTTCGCTGCATCCCTTCGGGGGTGCAGCTTTTTCTTGCAGATAGGGGCGGTGTTCTGTTCAGGTAGAAAAACTTATCAGCTGCATAAGCTAATTCTGACAGCCATTTCTATGAAGACTCTTCTCCGGCGCTCTTAATGCGACTATTGTTTTATCCAGCAAGAACGAGCGCCGCAAACCCCCGGCAGACAGCTCGGTTCGCTTTGCACGGGTGGAATGCGCAGCCCGTCCGTGCAAAGCGAACAATCTTCGATTCTTACATATTCTTCCTTCTAGGATGCGC